>DATEJJ010000596.1:0-2086 GCA_035278125.1 Rugosimonospora sp. | reverse complement strand
CGCGAACCTCTCGGTCGCGTTCGGGCGCAAGACCGTGGCCGCCGCGGTGCAGTCCTTCTTCGCCGGCGCCACCAGCGCGCTGGCCTGATCCCGGCCGATCCGCGGGGGACAGTGCGGCGCCCGCCCATCTGGTACCGTCGCCCGGTTTTCACCGCACCGGACGGTGAATCGAGTGATCGAGAACGGATGGATATATGGCGATTCGTCGCGCCAAGCAGAAGCAGCAGGTCATCGAGAAGCTGACCGCGGTCGCACCCCCCGGCGAGACCTTCCTCGCCTGCGTCCACTGCGAGACCGGCCCGAGCCCGTGGCTGAACGCCATCTTCGACGAGGTACCGATCCTCGGCCTCGTGGTCGCGCTGACGCGCCGGTTCTACTTCCTCACGCTCACCAACACCTCGCTCGTGATCAACGAGGCGAACCGCTTCACCAACCGGCCCGGCGAGGTCGTGGCCGCCTTCCCGCGTACCGCCATCCCGGTGTCCCGGGTCAAGCGCGCCGCGGTGTGGAGCTCGCTGTACCTGCAGTTCCCGGAGGAGGGCAAGCCGACCCGGCTCAACGTGCACCGGTACTGGCGGGGCGAGCTGGACCAGCTGATCGCCGCGTTCCCGGCCCAGGCCGAGTCCGTCGCCAGCTGAACGAGGTGTGTGCTCCTGCACCCGCCTGGAGGGGTACAGGAGCACACGAGTTCGTCAGTCGGCGCTGGTGAGCAGCCGGGTGCGGCCGGCGCTGAGGTGGTAGGCCATGCCCACCACCGCGCAGCGGCCCCGCGCCACCGCGGCGGACAGGGCGGCCGACTCCCGGGGCAGCTGCTCCACGGTGCGCCGGATGTGTACCTCCACCACGCGGTCCACGTCCACGTCGCGGACGGACCGGCTCGCCTCGTGCACCGAGGGCACGATCGCGTCGACCAGTACCCGGACGTGCCCGGTGGCCTGGGTACCGTGCAGCACCGCCTCGCGCGCCGCCCGTACCGCCCCGCACGAGTTGTGGCCGAGCACCACCACCAGCGGGGTCTGCAGCACGGTCACCGCGTACTCGATGCTGCCGAGCACCTCGGCGCCGATGGTGTGCCCGGCGGTACGCACGACGAACAGGTCGCCCAGGCCCCGATCGAAAATGATCTCCGCGGCCAGCCGGGAGTCGGAGCAGCCGAAGATGACCGCGAACGGGTTCTGCACCGCGGCGAGCGCGGCCCGGCGCTCGGCGTCCTGGTGCGGGTGGATGCGGGTACCCGTGACGAAGCGCTCGTTGCCTGCCAGCAGTTCGGCGAGGGCCTGCGGCGGGCTCACGGGCGATCCATTCGTCATGGGCATCTCAATATCACGCCGCTTGCCTCAGGGGTGTTCCCTAGGTGTCAACCTGTGACTCCTACCGCTTTCTCCGGGAAGAAACCTGATAGCCAACTCGATCCACCAACGGCCATGCTTAGTAGGAGTGTGTAAGGGAGCCAGTCGGGGGAGGAATCGTGGCTTCCGTAGAGGTGGTGCTGGACGGCCACCGGCGCATGGGCCGGCGGCTGCGCGACGACACTGTGCGGCTGCTCGGCCAGCCGTGGCAGGCGCTGCGCCACGGGCAGCTCAGCCGCTGTTGGCTGGGGCCGGCCGGCGCGGCGGCGGTACTGGTGCTGTCCCTGGTCGCCCGGACCGCGCCGGGGCACGCGTTCCTGCAGCGCTGGGCCATCATGCGGGGCAGCGATCCGTGGTGGGTGACGCTGGAGAAGGTACCGCTGTCCGTGTTCGCCCCGGCCCACCTGCTCCCATTCGGCTTCGCCATGCTCCAGGTGTGCGTGGTGCTCGGCGGGGCGCAGGCGCTCGTGGGCGTCCGGCGTACCCTCGCCGTCGCGGTCGCCGGGCACGTGCTCGGCTCGTTCTCGCTGCGGGCGTGGGTGTGGCTGGAGCCGCCGGTCGGCCTGCCGCACCACTTCCTGCACCTGCCCGACGCCGGCCCCTCGGTCGCGGTGCTCGCGGTCGCGGTCTTCCTGGTGGTACGCCTGCGCGTGCTCTGGCTGGCCGCGCTGCTGCTGGCGTACCACGTCGCCGAATGGTTCGTGATCGCGGGCATCGCGCAGCGCGAACACCTGGTG
>DATEJJ010000595.1:0-5387 GCA_035278125.1 Rugosimonospora sp. | reverse complement strand
TGGCTGCTGATCCGGGTCGGCCGCAGCCGGCGCTCGGCCACCCTCACCGCCGACGGCAAGCACCTGATGACCGACGTGTGGACCTCGGTCGGTGTCCTGCTCGGGGTGCTGCTGGTCGCCGTCACCGGGTGGCAGCGGCTGGACCCGGTGGTGGCCGCTGTCGTGGGCGTCAACATCCTGGTCACCGGCGGCCGACTGGTCGCCGGCTCGAGCCGGGCCCTGCTGGGCCAGTCCATCAGCCCGACCGAGTTGGCGGCGGTCATCGCCGCGCTCGACCCGTTCCGGTCGACCGAGGTGACGATCCACGGGTTGCAGACCCGCGAGTCCGGCCAGCACCGCCACGTATCCATGCACGTGCTGGTCCCCGGCGACTGGAGCGTCCAACGTGGACACGACCTGCTGGAGCGCATCGAGGCGGCCGTCCGCGAGGCGCTGCCGGACAGCACCGTATGGACACACCTGGAGCCCCGCGAGGATCCCCGGGCCTACGACGACTACACCTACGACGGACAGGCCAGCGGGTAGGCGGCCTTCAGGTGAGCGCCGCAGTGGCGGTTCTTCGTCAAACCTTCGTCATTTCGCACCCGCATCTTCGGACCGGCCGGCGACGCTGAAGCTACAAACACGAGGACCGAGCCGAAGAGGTGGGGACGATGATGGGTTGGTACGGCCACGGTGCGGGCTGGGGTGCCTGGCTGGGTATGGGCGCGTTCTGGCTGGTGCTGCTGGCCCTGATCGTGTTTCTGATCGTGCGGTTGCTGCCGTCACGCGACCGCCCCGCCGGCAGCGCGCCGGAGCCGCCGGAGGACATCCTGGACCGGCGGTTCGCCCGGGGGGAGATCGACGAGCAGACCTACGCCGCGCAGCGGGCCGCCCTCGCCGAGCACCGCGGAACCAGGCGGTGAGCACGATGCGTCGCACCTGGTTGAGTCTCGCGCTGGCCGCCGCGGTGGCGGCCCTGGCCGGCTCCGTCGCGCTGGTGGCCGCGCACGCCGCGGGACCGCGCGGTAACCCATCGATGATGACCGGCACCACGGTCATCGGTGGTGGCGGGATGATGGGCAGCCTGTGGCTGGGCGGCACCGGAACGCCGGTGACGTCCATCGCGGCGGCCCGGCAGCGGGCCGCGGTGGCCGCCGGTCCGGCCGGGTTGCACACTGGCGAGGTGATCTGGTTCGCGGCCGGCTTCTACGTCGAACTCAAGGACACCGGCGGGGCACCGGCCACCGAGGTCATCGTCAACCCCGCCAGCGGTGCGGTGAGCATCGAGCCGGGTCCGGCGATGATGTGGAACACCCGGTACGGCATGCGGCGCGCCGCCAGCACCCCGGTCACCGTGTCCGCAGCCGAGGCGCAGCAACTCGCAACCCGGTGGGTCGACGCGAACCTGCCCGGACGGCGGGTCCAGCCGCCCGACGCGTACCCCGGCTACTACACCCTGGAAACCACCGATGCCGGCGGCACCATCAACGGGATGCTGTCGGTCAACGCCAGCACCGGCCAGATCTGGTACCACACCTGGCACGGCGCGTTCATCGCCCGGGAGGACTCCTGAGCAGCCTGCCACCCGGCCCCGCACCCGCCCCGGCGCGGGTGCGGGCGCTCGTGGTCGACGACGAACCGGCTCTGGTCACCGTGGTCGCCGGCTACCTGCAACGCGAGGGCTACACCGTCGACACCGCCGCCGACGGGGAGAGCGCCCTGGCCACAGCTCGCCGCACCCACCCGGACGTGGTGGTGCTGGACCTGATGCTGCCCGGCGTCGACGGTGTCGAGGTCTGCCGGCAACTGCGGACCTTCAGCGACGCGTACGTCATCATGCTGACCGCCCGCGCCGACGAGGTCGACAAGCTCGTCGGCCTGTCCGTCGGCGCCGACGACTACCTCACCAAACCCTTCTCCCCGCGGGAACTGGTAGCCCGGGTGAAGGTCATGCTGCGCCGCCCCCGCACCACGCCGCCGGCCGAGGATGCGGTGCGGCGCTTCGGCGTCCTGGCTATCGATGCACAGGGCCGGGAGGTCCATCTGGACGGGCAGCCGGTGGAGCTGACCCGCACCGAGTTCGACCTCCTCGACAGGCTGTCCGCCGAACCCCGCCTGGCCTTCAGCCGCGCGCAGCTGATCACCGCGGTCTGGGGCGAGGGGTGGGTGGGTGATGAACATCTGGTCGACATCCACATTGGACACATCCGCCGCAAGCTCGGCGACGACCCCACCAACCCCCGATTCATCCGCACCGTCCGCGGCGTCGGCTACCGGATGGGGCCGGGATGAGCGGGCGGACCACCGGTCGGTGGCGCGGACTCGGGTTGGCGCCGCGGCTGCTGACCGCGATGGGCCTGATCGTCGTCGCCGGAGCCGCCACCCTGCTGGCGGTGGCGCTGCTGGTCGCCCCGCAGGTGTTCCACGCCCACCTGCGCATGGCGTTGGGCAGCGTCGACGCCGCGACGCTGCGGCATGCCGACGAGGCGTTCACCTCCGCCCTGCTGCTGTCCCTCGCCGTCGCGGTGGCGGTGGCCACCGCCACCGCGCTGACGGTTGCCGTCCTGGTCTCCCGCCGCATCGCCGCGCCCGTCAGCGATCTGGCCGACGCCGCCCGCCGTGTCGCCGCGGGCCAGTACCACGGCAGCGTGCCCGATCCCCGGCTCGGGCCAGAGTTCGCCGCCCTCGCGGAGGCGTTCACCACCATGGCAGACCGGCTTGCCCACACCGAACACACCCGGCGACGGCTGCTGGCCGATCTCGCCCACGAACTCCGCACTCCCGTCGCGACGCTGCAAGCCACCGTGGAGGGCGTCGCCGACGGAGTCCTACCCCACAACGCCGAAACCTGGACGACGCTCACCGAGCAGACCGGGCGGCTGCGTCGGCTGGTCGCCGACCTGTCGGCCGTATCCCACGCCGAGGAACGCGCGCTGCACGCCGACCCGCACCCCGTACCACTCAGCGACGTCGCCACCGCGGCCGTGGCGGCGGCCCAGGCCAGGTACGCCGCCAAAGGCGTCACGCTGCACTGCCGCACCGACCCCCAGACACCCACCGTGTTCGCCGACCCGGCCCGGCTGGGTGAGGCCGTGGGCAACCTGCTCGACAACGCGCTACGCCACACCCCACCCGCCGGTACCGTCACCGTCAGCACCACCGCCGCCCGGGAACTGGGCCGAACGCAGGCACGGCTGGTCGTCGCCGATACCGGCGACGGCTTCCACCCCAGCCAGGCGGCGCATCTGTTCGAACGCTTCTACCGCACCGATACCGCCCGCACCCGCACAAGTGGCGGGTCCGGCATCGGCCTGACCATCACCCACGCCATCATCGCCGCCCACCACGGCACCATCACGGCACACAGCAACGGCCGCGGACAGGGCGCCACCATCACCATCACCCTCCCGGCACACCACACCGAACGACGACCGGAGTAGGCGATCGGGCGGGCCGCATCCGTGCGGGCCTGCCCGACCGTGGTGTTGTCGCTATCCTGGTGGTGCTTGGCGGCTGTGGTAGTGGTCGCGCCAGATGAGGCGATGGACGCCGAGGTGGCGGGGGAGGCTGCGCAGCCCGGGGATGAACGGCACCAGAATCAGTACCAGGCTCAGGACCATCATCAGCGCCCAGACCATCGCGTCGGCGTTGCCGGAGCTGGAGAACGGGGGGATCTGGTACCAGAAGGTATAGAGCCACAGCCATGCCTGGCCGGGGTAGCGGCCGGTCTCGTTCATCATGCCCCACTGGTCGCCGCCGAGGTGTTCGGTGCGGGCCTGGTCCTCCAGGTAGCCGCCGTCGGCGAGGAAGAGCAGTGGCTTGGTGTAATCGGTCTGGTAGAAGCCGCCGGATGACAGCAGTTGACCGTCGAGGCCGCCGCTCCGGGCCAGGTCGAGCAGTCTGGCGGTGAGCACGGGTACGGGCCCGTAGTCGCCACCCGCCACCTTGACCGGATCGTTGTCGGGGGCCTTGTTCAGGGCATCGGCGTAGGCGCTCGCCCAGCCGTGTTGCCGGTCGGCACTGGCGGAGTCGTAACTGGACAGCGCGGCCGCCAGGTCGGCGTCGCCGGTGACCGTGGCCAGCGGTCCGAGAACGAAGTCGTGTGCCGTGTCGACCGGTTCCCGTACCCCACCGAAGCGTTGCAGCGGCAGGGGCCCGAGCTTCTGGCCGGCACTGGGGTCGTTGATGTACGGGGCGCCGTAGGTGGCGGTGCCGCTGGTGCCGTCGAGTTCGGCGACCGCCGTGACCACGAAGTCGTTCGGGGCGTTGGTAGCCCAGTCGCGAAGCGAGATGGCCTTGCGGTCCGGTGAGCTGAACGCGATGGCGAGGCCGATGGTCAGCAGCAGGATGACCGCGAGCGCGACCAGGAACTCCTTGACCAGGTCATAGCGGCGGTACCCGCCGGTCCACGGAGCGGCGTAACGGGCCTCGTCGGCGCGGTGGCGTTGCCGGACGGTCATCACGACACCTCCACTGTGGAGGATTGTTCCGCCTGCGGCAGCGACTCGGATGAGTCCGCATCGACCGGCTCTCCCGCCGCGAACGGCGGCACCACGCCGCGACGCCGTACCAGCAGCACGTGCCACACGACGAGCACGCCCAGCACGAGCGGGAACAGCACCACATGGAACAGCAGCATCTGCCCGTAGTTCAGCACGTTGAACCAAGCCCCGACACCGACGGAGTTCAAGCCGTCCTTGGCCTGGGTCGAGATCCACTGCGAGTCGAAGTTCGACTGCACCAGGTACCCGGTGAACGCGGTAGCGATCGAGCCGAGAAACGCGACCGCCCCGGTGACCCAGGTCAGCGCCCGCTTGCCACGCCAGGCGGCCATGAAGAACTTGCCCCACAAATGGATGACCATCGTGAAGAAGAACAGCTCCACACTCCACAGGTGCAGACTGTTGACGAAATGCCCGACCGCGGAACCGTGGTACCACTGGGGACCCGCCAACGCCAGCACCGCCCCCGAAGCCAGCACGACGACCAAGGCGGCCAAGGTCAGAACGCCGAACACGTAGATCCACGAACTGACATAGGCCGGCTGCCGGTCAGGCAGCAACTGCTCCGGCGGCAACGCGGCCACAGCCCGGCGACGCACCCGCGCGGTCCACATCCGCTCCTCGGTCGGGGCACTCATGTCCGCCTCCCCGGGAACGGTACAAATAAGGCGATAGCAAATACGGCGATCATCAGACCGACCACCACCAGGTTGGCGAGCGAGATCTGGATAACGCCCCAGTGCAGATAGACACCCGGATGGTTCACCGCGTCCTCCCTTGTCCGAAACGGGGCAGGTACCGACCGTGTACTAGGTGTCACCCTCCGGCCAGGCACCCGACAGCGGGTAGGGTCAAAGGACCCGGAGCAGCAGGGTCATCCGGGTCCGGCGCCCACCATCGCTC
>DATEJJ010000594.1:0-8782 GCA_035278125.1 Rugosimonospora sp. | reverse complement strand
GGCCGGCGACGCGTCGCCCCCGGTACCGGCGGAGACGGCCGAGCGCAGTTCGCCGGCGGTACGGGCGGCGAGCGCGGTGATCGCCGCGTCCCGCGAGTCGAAGTAGAAGTAGAAGCTCGACCGGGACAGCTCGGCACCGGCGGCGAGTTCGTCCACGGTGATGGTGGACGCCGGCTTCACCGCCAGCAGCCGCCAGGCGGTGTCGAGGATGGCCTGCTCGCGCAGGTCACCCTTGCGCGGCCCGCGCCGCCGTCCCGGGGTGCTCACCGTTACGGCTTGGCCGCGCTGCCCGGCCAGTTGGTGTTGGCCACCAGCTCCGGACCGGTACCGCTGAACGCCCGCGCCGCGTACGCGTCGCCGCGCAGCCGGTACGCCAGCCAGGCGGTGACGTAGCCCAGGAAGCCGGTCGGGTGGCCGCCGTTGGCCGCGTTCTGGATCGAGCTGTGGTCGGCGGTCCCGCCCTCGGAGTTCTGGATCAGGCCGAGCGCGGCCGGGCCGGCCACCTCGTCGACGTAGTACCGCTCCACCGCGGGGTTGGCGATGAGCCCGTCGAGCGCCCCGTGCGTACCCACGAAGAAGGCGGGCACGGTGAGGGCGGCCGGGTTGAACCAGCAGTCCGCGGCGGTCGGGCAGTCCGGGTTGGCACCGACCCAGCCGGTACCGCCGGGCTGGTTCCAGATGGTGCCGGCCGGGCCCTGCCCGTTCCACGGCAGCGAGAAGGTGACCAGCGTGCGGATCAGCTCCGGGTGGTTGAGCGCGGCCCGGGTCGCGCCGCCGGCGCCCTGCGAGTGCCCGACGGCGGCCACCGCGCCCGGGTCGAGGTGCCGGTAGTACGGGCTCGCGGGGTCGCCGTCCGCCGCGACCAGGTACTGCGCGCCGGCCACCAGGGCGTTGCCGCTGCCGGTGTTGGTCTGGGTGGCGGCGATCACGGTGAAGCCCCACGACGCGAGGTGGTCGAGCAGCGTCGTGTACTCGGCCGGCGTGGCCCCGGTGCCGTTGCCCCAGGTCACGATCGGGCTGGGGAAGCCGAGCGCGGCGTAGTCCGCGGGGCGGTACACGTCGTAGGTGACCGCGCCCGTGACCGTACCCGTCGTGACCGGGTATGGGCCGGCCGCCGTGTACGCCGACTCGACCGTGGTCGGGTCGGCGGTGGCCGGGGCGGCCGGCGCCACCAGTAGCGCCAGGCTGCCCAACAACGCGGTCCCAACGCCGCCCCGTGGCCGGCGCACTCCGTATCGCATCGTCGCCTCCCCCGTTGCCCAACATCCTCAACGGTACGGCGGGAAAAATCAACACCATGTCGATCTGGTTCCGGAAGCCACCGTCGCGGCGTTGGCCGCAGACAGCCGGGAACCCGGCGGCCACGATGATCTGGTGATCTCAACCGACTACCGGCTCAGCGAGGACCCGGCCGAACTGGACATGGACCGGATCGTCCACTGGATCAGCCAGGAGGCGTACTGGGCGAAGGACCGGGAGCGGACCGCGGTGGAACGCTCCTTCGCCCACTCCTTCCCGCTCGGCGCGTACGGGCCGGCGGGCCAGGTGGCCGTCGCCCGTATCGTCTCCGACCAGGCCACCTTCGCGTGGCTCTGCGACGTGTTCGTGGACGCCGCGCACCGGGGCCGCGGCCTGGGTACCCGGATCGCCCGGTGGGCGGTGGACTGGGCGGAGCAGCGCGGTATCCCCCGCATCGTGCTGGCCACGCTGGACGCGCACGAGGTGTACGCGACGGTCGGCTTCGCGCCGCTGGCCCACCCCGAACGCTGGATGCAGATCGACCGCCGCCCGCCGATCTGAGCGGCCGGCGGCGGCTCAGCCTTCGGGGGCGCGGTCCGGTGGGAAGCCGCCGGTGGCGACCGGTCCCCAGCCGTCGATCGTGACGCGGATCAGCGACTTGCCCTGGCGGCGCATGGCCACGCGGTACTCGTCCCAGTCGGGGTGCTCGCCGGCGATGCAGCGGAAGTACTCGACGAGCGCGTCCTCGGTCCCGGGCGCCGGCATGTCCAGCACCTCGGCCACGCCGTCGACCTGCACGTACGGGCCGCTCCAGGCATCGGAGTGGACGAGCACGGTGGCCGCCGGGTTGCGCCGCAGGTTGACCGCCTTGGCCCGGTCGGGGTAGGTCGAGACGACGATCCGGCCCTGGCCGTCGACGCCGCCGGTGACGGGGGACACCTGCGGCCGGCCGTCGCGGCGCAGGGTCACCAGGGTGAGGTGGTGCCGGGTACGGACGAAGTCGAGAAGCTGCTCGCGGTCCACGCGGGTCGCGGTGGCGATGGTCGGCATCGCCCGACTGTAGCTGCTAGCAGACTAGTATGCTAGCATCGAGCCTCGTGGGGGACGAGGATGTCAAGCAGTTCAACGTGTACCTGCCGGTCGGGCTGATCAGGCGGGTCAAGCACCAGGCCATCGAGTCGGGCCTGTCCCTGTCGGCGCTCGTCGCCGATGCGCTGCGCGCCTACCTCGACGCCCACGGCAACGACCACCGGGGAAGGAGATCCGAGAGATGACCACCAACGGCATCGACGCGATATTCATCGAGACCCACAACTGGGGCAAGGCGGCGAAGTTCTTCCAGGCGCTGGGCTACGAACTCGAGTTCGACACCGGCCACAACTCCGGCCAGCTCCGCAACGGCAACGGCACCGGCCCGTACGTGTTCGTCGTCGAGGTACCCGAGGACCGCGAACTGCACACGCAGCTCGTGCTGGGGGTACCCGACGCCGACGCGTTCAGCCCCGACCCCGTGGTCGAGGTGATGAAGCCGTTCGAGGACACGCACTACGGCACGCGGGAGACGACGGTCCGCGATCCGGACGGGCGCACCTGGACGCTGCAGGCCCCGGGCAAGTGACGGTCGACGAAACCGTCACCATCGGCGTGGCACCCGAGGCTGTCTACCGGACCGTCAGCGACGTACGCCGGATGGCGCGGTACAGCCCCGAGTGCTTCGCGTGCTGGGTCTGGTCCCGGCGGGGCGGCGCGGCGCGGTTCGTCGGCTTCAACCGGCGCCACGGATTCGTCTGGGCCACCACGTGCCGTGTCGTCGTCGCCGTGCCGGACGAGGAGTTCGCCTTCGACGTCACCACGTTCGGCATGCCGGTCTCCCGGTGGGGCTACCGGCTCGCGGCCGTACCCGGGGGGACCCGGGTCACCGAGTACTGGCAGGACCGCCGCAGCCGCGGCGCCGGCCTGCTGGGGCGCGTGTTCACCGGCCGGTCCGCCAACAACCGCCCGGACATCAACCGCGCCGGGATGCGCACCACGCTGGCGCGCCTCAAACAGGCACTCGAATCCGCCTGACGCGCCGCCGGAATCAGCCGTCGGTGTGCTTGCGTTCGCCGCGGCCGGCCTGCTCGCCGGCTTCGGCGCCCGCGACGACGGTGGCGAGGGCGGCGCCGTCCTGCGTCGGCGCGACCGCATCCGAGGACGCGCCGCCCGCCGCCTCCTCGGCCGGCTCCGGCTTCACCAGCGTCGGACCGACCGCCGAGGCGAGCAGTGACGAGTTCGGGATGTTCAGCGGGCCGTCGGCGGTCTCCAGCACCGTGTACAGCAGGCCGGCCGAGACGACCACACCGACGTGCGGGCCGTTGATGGCACCGGACATCACCCGGACCCGCTGCCCCGGCACGTACGGCCGGGCGAACAGCAGCACCAGGCCGGCGAAGAGGTTGCCCAGCACCGGCTGCGCGGCCAGGCCGAGGATGATGCCGGTGATCGCGCCGCCGACCAGCAGCTGCCGCAGCTGCAGGCCGACCAGGTCGCACACCGAGATCGCGGCGATCAGGTAGCCGCCGAGCTGCACCACCAGCCGCAGCGGCGTACCGGCCACCTCACCGGCTCTCGCCACCACGATGCGGTGCACCTCGCGGGCGGCGGTGCGGCTCGCGGCGACGCCGAAAACGGCGACGAGCACCGCGCAGCCGTACGCGATGAGCCGGATCCGCAGCGACCGGGCGTGTACCCCGCCGACCTCGTGCCCGGCGATCAGCGCGGCCAGCGCGATCAGCCCGAACACCAGGGTCTTGCGGAAGTCGGGGCGCACCCGCAACTCGAACAGGCGCGACGAGTCGAGCGCACCGGGCGCGCGTGCCGTCCCGCCGTTGCGCCGGGCCGCCGTCCGCCACATGGTGCCGCTCCCTCCACAAGTCGATCGCCGTCCACCGACCCTACCCGCGCGGTCCGGCGGCGGTTCCCGGGCGCACGGGCAGGTGTGACCCAGCCGACGTCCGGATTCCCGATACCAGATGTGGTCGGGACGCCACACGATGAAATCAACACCAACATCGATGGGGGTACGCGATGCAGCCGACCACCTACCCGGTCCAATTCTCCGTAGACTATCCCGATCGCCCGCTCAACCGACTGACGACGTTTTTCCGGGCATTCGTCGCGGTACCGATCCTCATCGTGCTCGGCACGGTGACCGGCGGCACGTGGCAGTGGACCTCCAACGGCACCACGCGTACGGCGGTCGTCGGCGCGGGCGGCCTGCTGGTGCTCGGCCCGCTGCTGATGATCCTGTTCCGGCAGAAGTACCCGCGCTGGTGGTTCGACTGGAACCTCGAACTCCAGCGGTTCAGCAACCGGGTGACCGCGTACTTCGCGCTGATGGACGACCGGTACCCGGCCACCGACGACCACCAGTCGGTGCACCTGGACTACCCGTACCCGGACGTGCCGGTCCAGCTCAACCGGTGGCTGCCGCTGGTGAAGTGGCTGCTGGCCATCCCGCACTACATCGTGCTGTTCCTCCTCGAGATCGCGGCGTTCTTCGCGGCCATCGGCGCCTGGTTCGCCATCCTGTTCACCGGCCGGTACCCGCGCGGGCTGTTCGACTTCATCGAGGGTGTGCTCCGCTGGCACAACCGGGTCGTCGCGTACGCGTTCCTTCTCGTCACCGACCAGTACCCGCCGTTCCGGCTGTCCGCGTGACTCAGGACCGGCGCATCCGGACGAAGCGCGCCACCAGCCGGGCCGCCAGGTTGAGCAGTCCGACCAGCACGATGAGCACCAGCGCGGCACCCCAGGCCCGCTGAAACGGTGGCGAGGAGGTGTTGCCCGCCGCGATGCCGAACTGTTCGTAGATGAGCGTCGGCAGCGACTCCTGGGGTCGCTGCCGGGCCAGACCGGTGAACGGATTCAACTCCGTGCGCTGATTGATGCCGACCAGGAGGAGCAGCGGCGCGGTCTCGCCGGCGACCCGGGCCACCCCCAGCATCACGCCGGTCACCACGCCGCCCAGCGCGGTCGGCAGTACCACACTGACGATCGTGCGCCACTGCGGTACGCCCAGCGCGTACGCGGCCTCGCGCAGGTCGTCGGGGACCAGCCGGAGCATGTGGCAGGTGGAGCGGATCACCACCGGCAGCATCACCATCGACAGGGCCAGCGCGCCGGCCAGGCCCGACTTCTGCATGCCCAGCACCAGAATCCAGGTGGTGTACACGAACAGACCGGCCACAATGGACGGTACGCCGGTCATCACGTCCACGGAGTAGCCGACCACCCGGGCGAAGCGCCGGCCCCGGCCGAACTCCACCAGGTACACCGCGGCCATGATGCCCAGCGGCGCGGCGATCGCAGTGGCCAGCAGCGACTGGATGAGCGTACCCATGATGGCGTGGAAGACACCGCCACCGGCCTCCTCCGGGTCGACCCGGAACATCGAGTGGCTCAGGAAGTACCCGTTGACCACGCCCATCCCCTGCCGCACCGTGTACCAGCCGATCAGCAGCAGCGGCAGCGCGGCAAGCGCGAAAGCACACCCGACAAGCACCGTCCACAGTCGATCCCGCGCCCGGCGCCGCCCCTCGACGATCCCGCTCAGTACGGTCTGCGCGGCGGTGTACGCGGCCGCCGCGGTGAGTACCGTGCTGATCGTGCCGCGCAGCACCGACGCCGCGGCCAGCGCCAGCACGCCGGCGACCACCGCCAGCCCGGTGGCCGGCAGCGCGTACCGGGGCAGCACCCGGGAGCCCAGCGCGGCGGTCACCGGGTACCCTCCACCCGGTGGCGCCCGACGATCGCGTTGGCGATGAAGTTCACGGTCGCGGTGAGCACGAACAGGCACAGCCCGGCCGCGATCAGCGCGCCGGTGCCGATCTCGCCGGCCTCGCCGTACTTCAGCACGATGACCGACGCGAAGGTCACCCCGCCGGTCTCGGTGATGTGCAGGCTGATGTGGTACGCCGTGGACAGCAGCATGGTGACGGCGAGCGTCTCCCCCAGCGCCCGGCCCAGCCCGAGAATCGACGCGGACATGACCGCCGACCGGCCGTGCGGCAGCACCGCGAGCCGGATCATCTCGGCCCGGGTGGCACCCAGCGCCAGCGCGGCTTCGAGTTGGTCCGGCGGTACCCGCTGGAAAGCCTCGCGGGAGATGGCCGAGATGATGGGCAGGATCATGATGGCCAGCAGCACCCCGGCGCCCATCGGGGAGAAGCTGTTGGGTTGGTTCTCCGGCCGGTACCGCAGGATGACCGTCCAGCCGAACCACCGGCTGAGCCACTCCACCACACCGGTCAGGTGCGGCGCGAGAAACGTGAAGCCCCACAGTCCGTACACAATGGACGGTACGGCCGCCAGCAGCTCCACCGCGTAGCCCATGCCCTCGCGCAGCCGGCGGGGCGCGTAGTACGCGATGAACACGGCCGAGCCGATGGCCAGCGGTACCGCCAGCACCATCGCGATCGCCGAGGTGACCACGGTGAAGTAGAGCGTCGCCGCGATACCGAACCGGGAGGGGGTACCGTCCGGATCCCACTGCTGCTCGGTCAGCACGTTCGCCCGGTCCGCCCGCAGCGCGGGTACCGCCCGGTACACCAGGAACACCGCGATCGCGGCCATCACCAGCAGTACCAGCGCGCCGGCCGCGGCGCTGGCCCCGCGGAAGGCGCGGTCGCCCAGCCGGGCGCGGCGCGACACCAGCCGTCCCCAGCCGGACGGGAGGATCCGCGGTACACCCGGGTCCGGGCCGGCCGTGCCGTCGGCGGCCGGCCGACCGGCCCGTTCCGATACCGTGGTCACGGTCTACCCCGCGTTAAGGCCCGCGACCGCGGCACGTACCCGGGTGAGCAGGTCGGGCGGCAACCCGATGTATCCGGGCGGTCCGAGCAGCTTCTGGCCCGCGTCGCTGGCGGTGAACGCCAGGAACGAAGCCACGAACCGGCGCTCGTCCGGTGCCATCCCCTTGCTGCAGGTGATCTCGTACGTGGTCAGCAGCAGCGGGTACGCCCCCTTCGCGTGCAGCCCGTACGCCAGGTCCAGGGTGATGTCCTGGCCGTTCTGGTTGACCTTCGTGGCCGCGACCACCGCGGCGATCGCGGTGTCGCTGATGTCGACCGGGCCGTTGCCGGTGTCCAGCGCGGCCACGGGCAGCGCGTTCTTGGTGGCGTCCGGATGGTCCACGTACCCGATCGCACCGTCGGTGTTCTTCACCGACAGCACCATCGTGGTGGACACCGACGCGCCCAGACCGAGGCTGTTGGGCCAGGTCTGCGACGGCTTGTGTAGCCAGTCGCCGGACGCCTGGGCGACCAGGAACCGGGTCAGGTTCTCCGAGGTGCCGGAGTCCGCCGAGCGGTGCACCGTGGTGATGGTCTTGTCCGGCAGGGCGATCCCCGGGTTCACTGCCACCAGTTGCGGGTTGTTCCACCGTGTGATCTTCCCGTCGAAGATGCGCGCGATCAGCGACGGCGTCAGCGTGAGCGAGGTGACGCCGGGCAGGTGGTACACGATGGCGATGGGTGTGATGACCATCGGCAGGTTGATCGCCTGGCCGGGCGCGCAGCGCTTGTCCGCCTGGACCTTCTGGTCCCCGGTGATGGACGCGTCGGAGCCCGCCCACGGTACCTGTTTCTGGATGAATTGCGTGCGCCCGTTGTTCGAGCCCTGCGCGTCGTAGTTCACCGCGACGTCGGGGCACATTTTCTGATAAGCGTCGATCCACGCCACGACAGCGGTCTTCTGCGCGCTGGAGCCGGCGCCGTTGAATGTGCCGGACGGGCAGTTCGTGCCGGCAGCGGTGTCGGCCGGCTGAGCCGCCCCATTGGCGTCGGAGTTGCAGCCCGCGAGTAATAATGCCGCGGCCAGGGCCCACGTGGCCCGGCGCGCGCGACCTTCCGAATTCCGCATACTAACCCTCCCATGGAGTAGGGAAAGGTTATGGTCGTTACCCGCCGGTAACTGACACGCGGTGTGGCACTTCCGTACGCCACCGCACGTGTCACTCCACCCCTAGGGAATCAGCGGAGCACGCCGATCCGGTCCGCCAGCGGCAGCAGCTCGGTGCGGGTGACCGGGCTGTGCCGGCGCATCAGCTCCCGCATGACCGCGCGTACCTCGGCGTTGTACCGCAGATCCTCGGCCGACTCGCGCTCCGCGCACAGCAGCATGTGGGTCGCGGCCACGTCCTCGCTGCGGATGCTGTACGCCTTCGCCAGGTACACGTAGTGCGAGAAGCGCCGCTCCACCGTCGGTACCGCCGCCACGTCGTAGCGCTGCGCCGCGCGGATCGCCTCGGCCGGGCGGGACAGTTCCAGCGCCAGGCAGACCCGATGGATATTGACGTTCGCCGGTCCGAACTCCGTATGGAAATCGTTGCGGTCACCCAGCTCCGCCGCGACGTTCTCGGCCATCTCCACCGCCGCCAGCGCGCCGCGCTCGTCCCCCAGCCGGGCCAGCTGGATCCCGCGCAGCAGTTGCAGCAGCCCGAAGGCGCTGCGCCGGGCCGGCGGCGCCCCGCGCAGCACCGGCTCCAGCTCCGCGGCCGCGTCCC
>DATEJJ010000593.1:0-15180 GCA_035278125.1 Rugosimonospora sp. | reverse complement strand
GTGCCGGGCCGCCGGCGACGGCGCGTCCGGCACACCCCCCGACGACCCGCCGGTCATGCCGCCGTCCGGGACCACCGCGATCGGTGCGCCCGGCGCGGCGCCCAGCAGCGGTGTGGTGCTGGGCAGGCTGTCGGCATCGTCCAGAGCGGCGCGGCCGGCGCCGAGCACGACCGCCGTCGGCACCGCGGCGAGGCTCATCAACATGGTCACGATCAGGGTGTACCTGCGCGTGGGGCCGGAGACCCCGAGATCCGGCACGACCACTCCTCACGATCGGGTACGCGGTACCCGCGGATGCGGCGCGTCCCACAGGGTGAACGAGGCACCTCGTTCGGGGCCGTGGCCAGTCCGCCTTTTTTCTGACCCGTTCGTACCGCTATCACCCCGGACGGCCGGCTGACCGGATGTGGCACGCGGCACAGCGTCTGCCATGCTGGACCGAAAGGCGAGGGGACCGCTGCTCCGCTTACCCTGCGGTAGGGCGATCCCGTAGCCGGCACTCCCCCGCGCACCATCCTCACCGGGAGAGGCGCGGACGCGAGATCCAGTGCCTGGCAGGGCGACCCCGCTGCGAGGCCGACACGACAGGGAGAGACGGATGGCGAAAGGTGACCCCCCGGTGGGGGCCGATGCCGAGTTCGTGCAGCTACTCACCCCGGACGGGGATCGGGTGAACCACCCCGGCTACGACGTCGAGTTCACCGACGACGAGTACCGCGGCCTCTATCACGACCTCGTGGTGGTACGCCGGCTGGACGCCGAGGCCACCGCGCTGCAGCGCCAGGGCGAGCTGGGCATCTGGGCTAGCCTGCTCGGCCAGGAGGCGGCCCAGGTGGGCTCCGGCCGGGCGCTGCGGCCGCAGGATATGGCGTTCCCCACATACCGCGAGCACGGCGTGCTCTACTGCCGCGGCATCGACCCGATCATGCCGCTCGGCCTGTACCGCGGCGTCGACCAGGGCGCCTGGGACCCGGCCACGACGAAGTTCAACATGTACACGATCGTCATCGGCGCGCAGACCCTGCACGCCACCGGGTACGCGATGGGCATCGCGCTGGACGGCCGGATCGGCGGCAACACCACCGCCGGCTCGTCCGACGAGGCGGTCATCGCCTACTTCGGCGACGGCGCCAGCAGCCAGGGCGACGTCAACGAGGCGTTCATCTGGGCCAGCGTCTTCCACGCCCCGATCGTGTTCTTCTGCCAGAACAACCAGTGGGCGATCTCCGAGCCGATCGAGCGGCAGACGCGGGTACCGCTGTACCAGCGCTCCGCCGGGTTCGGCTTCCCCGGCATCCGGGTGGACGGCAACGACGTGTTCGCGTGCCACGCGGTCACCCGGGCCGCCCTCGACCAGGCGCGGCACGGGCAGGGACCGACGCTCATCGAGGCGTACACCTACCGGATGGGCGCGCACACCAGCTCCGACGACCCCACCCGGTACCGGATCGCCAGCGAGGTGGAGGCGTGGCAGGCCAAGGACCCGATCGCCCGGGTCCGGCGGTTCCTGGAGAAGCAGGGCCTGGCCGGCGACGACTACTTCGCCGAGGTGGACGAGCAGGCCCGGGGCGAGGCGCTGCACCTGCGCGAGCGGGTGCTGGCCATGCCCGACCCGGAGCCGCTCAGCCTCTTCGACAACGTGTACCCGCACGGCTCGCCGCTGGTCGACGCCGACCGGGACCGCTTCGCCGACTACCTGGCATCCTTCTCGGGAGGTGAGCGGTGATGGAGACGATGACCATCGGCAAGGCGCTCAACACCGGGCTGCGCCGGGCGCTGGAGGACGACCCCAAGGTCCTGATCATGGGCGAGGACGTGGGCAAGCTCGGCGGTGTGTTCCGGATCACCGACGGGCTGCAGAAGGACTTCGGCGACGACCGCGTGATCGACACGCCACTGGGCGAGTCGGGCATCATCGGTACCGCCGTCGGCCTGGCGCTGCGCGGGTATCGGCCGGTGTGCGAGATCCAGTTCGACGGGTTCGTGTACCCCGCGTACGACCAGATCGTCTCCCAGGTGGCCAAGTACCACTACCGCTCCGGCGGCAGGGTGCGGCTGCCCATCGTCATCCGGATCCCCTTCGGGGGCGGTATCGGCGCCGTGGAGCACCACTCGGAGTCACCTGAGGCGTACTTCTCGCACACGGCCGGGCTCAAGGTCGTCTCGTGTGCCACCCCGGACGACGCGTACTGGATGATCCAGCAGTCGGTCGCGTCGGACGACCCGATCGTGTTCCTGGAGCCCAAGCGCCGGTACTGGGAGAAGGGCACGGTGGACACCGCGGCGGCAGCCCGCGACCTGCACAGCGCCGCGATCCTCCGCGAGGGCGGCGACGCCACGCTGGTCGGGTACGGGCCGATGGTGCGTACCATCCTCGACGCCGCGAGCGCGGCCGAGGAGGACGGGCGCAGCCTCGAAGTGATCGACCTGCGGTCACTGTCCCCATTGGACATGGAACCGGTGTACGCGTCGGTACGCAAGACCGGCCGGCTGGTCGTGGTGCACGAGGCACCCTCCAACCTGGGTCTGGGCGCGGAGATCGCGGCCCGGGTCACCGAGCACTGCTTCTACTCGCTGGAGTCGCCGGTGCTCCGGGTGACCGGGCCCAACGTGCCGTACCCGGCCGCCCGGCTGGAGGAGACGTACCTGCCCGACCTGGACCGCGTCCTGGACTCCGTCGACCGCAGCTTCGGGTGGTGAGCCGGGTGCCGGAACGGATCAAGGAGTTCTGCCTGCCCGACCTCGGGGAAGGGCTGACCGAGGGCGAGATCCTGAAGTGGCTGGTGGCCGTCGGCGACACGATCGAGCTGAACCAGCCGATCGTCGAGGTGGAGACGGCGAAGGCGGCGGTCGAGATCCCGGCGAAGTGGGCCGGCCGGGTGAGCCAGATCTTCCACGGCGAGGGTACGACCGTCGAGGTCGGCGCGGCGATCATCGCGATCGACACCGACCCGTCCGGCGCGGCGCCCGCGGCACCGGCGGCGGATTCCGGCCGGACGCCGGTACTCGTCGGGTACGGCCCGAAGACGGCCGCGGCGAAGCGCCGCCCCCGGTCGCTGCCCGCTCCCCCGGCGGCGGTTGTGGAAGCGGTGCCGGCCCGCAACGGGGTGCTCGCCAAGCCCCCCGTACGCAAGCTGGCCCGGGACCTCGGCGTGGACCTGACCCAGCTGGTCGGCTCGGGGCCGCAGGGTTCGATCACCCGGGACGACGTGCAGGCGGCGCTCGCGCCACCGGCCGCCGCGCCGGCCTGGTCCCGCCCGGCGGGCGGCGGTGGCGAGCAGCGGATCCCGGTGAAGGGCGTCCGCAAGCTGACCGCCGAGAACATGGTGGCCAGCGCGTTCACCGCCCCGCACGTGACCGTGTTCCTCACCGTCGACGTGACCCGCTCGGTACGCGCGCTGGACCGGCTCAGGCAGGTCCCCGAGTGGCGGGACGTACGCATGTCGCCGCTGCTGCTGGTCGCCAAGGCGGTACTGCTCGGCCTCGCCCGGTACCCGATGGTCAACTCGACCTGGGCCGGGTCGGAGATCGTCGTCAAGGAGTACGTCAACCTGGGCATCGCGGCCGCCACCGAGCGCGGCCTGGTGGTGCCGAACATCAAGGACGCGCACCGGCTCAGCCTGCGCGAGCTGGCCGACCGGCTCACCGAGCTGGTGCGGACCGCGAAGTCCGGCCGGACCGCGCCCGCGGACATGGCCGGCGGCACGTTCACGATCACCAACGTGGGCGTGTTCGGTGTGGACACCGGTACCCCGATCCTGCCGCCGGGCGAGGCCGCCATCCTGGCCCTGGGTACGGTCCGGGAGGCGCCGTGGGTGCACCAGGGGAAGATCAAGGTACGGCACGTGACCACGCTCGGCCTGTCCTTCGATCACCGGATCATCGACGGCGAGTTGGGCTCGAAGTTCCTGCGTGACGTGGGAGCCTTCCTCACCGATCCGGAGGCGGCCCTGCTCGCCTGGGCCTGAACCACCACCACCCGATCCGGCCGGGACGAACCGGCCGGATCGGGCGTCCCGCGCCACAGGACCTTCACATTCCGGGTACGGTTGGCACCGGCCGCACCGCCGGCAGAGATCTGATCGCAGGAGGCTTGAGATGACGTCCGACGGGCCGTACCCGCCCGGCTGGCAGCCGGCAGAGAACGCCGCGCAGCCCGGGCGCCCGGAGTCTCCGCAGTCCCCGGCCCCTGGTCAGCAGCCCTTTGGCGCCCAGCCAACCAGCGGCCCGCCACCGAACGTGTGGGGCGCGCCGCCGTCCCAGCCGTACGGCGCCCCGCCACCCGCGTACGGTCCGCCGCCGGCGTACGGTCCACCCCCCACCGATGCCGGGCGCGCGCAGGTACCCACCTCGCCGGTGTTCAGCCCGCCGGGCTACATCCCGGGCGCCCCCGGCACGTACGGCGCGCCACCCGCCGACATCTCGCCCAACGCCGACACCGGCGCGTTCGGCACCATCCCACCGCCCCAGCCCGCCAAGAGCCGGCGCAACCTGTACATCGGGCTGGCCATCGGCGCGCTGGCGCTGGTGATCCTCGCCGCCGTCGGCATCACGCTGGCGCTGTCGACCAGCAGCAACACGTTCCCGGTGGGCTCCTGCGTCAAGCAGTCCGGTACCAGCGCGCAGAAGGTGGACTGCACCGCGAGCGGCGCGTACTCGATCGTGTCCAAGGTCGACCAGCAGGGCCAGTGCCCCGACGCGAACCAGCCGTTCGTGGTGCTGCACCGCGCCGGTACCCCCAACCAGGTGCTCTGCCTGAAGCCGGCGCACTGACCGGGCGTCAGGCGGCCGGCTTGGTCAGCCGGATCTCCATGCCGATGCCGTCCAGGCCGATGTCGCAGGAGCGGAACGCGCTGCTCTCGGCGAGCCGGTGGAACCGGTCCGGCGAGTAGGCCCGCCGCCGCAGCATGCCCAGCGTGCGCCGGGTGGCGAACGAGTTGACCGGCCCGAGCCGCATCTGCCGTACCGCCGAGGCGATCTCCGCCCCGGTCGCCTCGCTGTTCATGTCCTCGATCACCGCGGTACCGCCCGGGCGCAGCACCCGGTACATCTCGTCCAGGGCGGCCAGCGGCCGGCGGAAGTTCTTGAACGCCGCCTGGCACACGATCCGGTGGAACCGGTCGGCCCCGAACGGCATGTTGCCCACGTCCCCGTGCCAGGCGTCCAGGCTCACCCCGGCGTCCCGCGCGGCCCGGCTGGCGATCTCGACGAACGTGTGGCTGATGTCCAGCGCGGTCACCCGCAACCGGCCTGACCGGGCCATCTCGATGGCGAGGTACCCGGGCCCGGGCGCCACCTCCAGCACCTCGGCGCCGTCGGGCAGCCCGTCGGTCAGCCGGGCGGCCTGCTCGCGGTAGAGCTGGAGCTGGCTGTCGGTACCCCGGATCTTGGCGTACCAGCGGGCGATCGCGCCCTCCATCTCGGGCGTACGGAACTTGCGCTCGGTTGCCTGGGTCATCCTGCCAGCCTCCTCGACTCGACGGCACTCGCGATACAGACACGATACAACGCGATATGTTGGCCGCGCCAGGCCCAGCCAGGATCACGACGGCGGCCCCGGGTTGGCAGACTGGGCTCATGACGCGGCAACCGCTTGGCGTGCACCCGCGGGTACGCGCGCCGGAACTGCGCGGCCGGGCCTGGCTGAACACCGGTGGCCGGCAGCTCACCCTGGCCGACCTGCGCGGCAAGATCGTCCTGCTCGACTTCTGGACCTTCTGCTGCATCAACTGCCTGCACGTGCTGGACGAGCTCCGGCCGCTGGAGGAGCGGTACGGCGACGTGCTCGTCACCGTCGGCGTGCACTCGCCCAAGTTCGAGCACGAGAAGCAGGCCGACGCGGTGGCCGCCGCCGTCGAGCGGTACGGCGTGACCCACCCGGTACTCGACGATCCGGAACTGTCCACATGGGACCAGTACGCCGCGCGCGCGTGGCCCACCCTGGCCGTCATCGACCCCGAGGGGTACGTCGTGGCGACCATGGCCGGCGAGGGGCACGCGGCGGGGCTGGCGACGCTGGTCGAGGAGCTGATCGCGGTACACGAGGCCCGGGGCACCCTGCGCCGGGGCGACGGGCCGTACGTGCCGCCCCCGGCCGGGCAGACCGCGCTGCGCTTCCCCGGCAAGGCGGTACCCGCGCCGGACGGCGGCTACCTCGTCTCGTCCTCGGCACAGCACCAGATCGTCGCGCTGGCTCCGGACACGGAGACGGTACTGCGCCGGATCGGCGCCGGCGAGCGGGGACGGGACGACGGACCGGCCGACCTTGCCCGGTTCGCCGAGCCGCAGGGCCTGCTCCTGCTGCCCGCGCACGCGGCCGAGGTGGCCGGGTACGACCTGCTCGTCGCGGACACCGCGAACCACCTGCTGCGCGGGGTACGCCTGGCCGACGGGCTGGTCAGCACCGTCGCCGGTACCGGCCGGCAGTGGCGAGGCGGGCCGGAGGGGTACGTCGCGGACCCGCACCCGCACGACGCGCTCGCGGTGGACCTGTCCTCCCCGTGGGACCTGGCCTGGTTCGAGGACCGCGTCATCGTGGCGATGGCCGGCATTCACCAGCTCTGGTGGTACGACCCGGTCAAGCGCACCGCCGGCGTGTACGCGGGTACCACCGTCGAGTCGCTCCGGGACGGTCCGCTGGACGAGGTGTGGATGGCGCAGCCGTCCGGGCTGTCGGTCGCGGGCACCCGGCTGTGGATCGCGGACAGCGAGTCCTCGGCGGTGCGCTGGGTCGAGGACGGCCGGATGCACACCGCCGCCGGCCAGGGCCTGTTCGACTTCGGCCTGGTCGACGGCCCGGCCGACCGGGCGCTGCTGCAGCACCCGCTCGGGCTGTCCGCCCAGGCCGACGGCTCGGTGCTGATCGCGGACACGTACAACGGCGCGATCCGGCGGCTCGCGGACGGGGTGCTGAGCACGGTCGCGACCGGCCTGGCCGAGCCGAGCGACGTGCTGGTCACGCCGGACGGCGGGGTGCTCGTGGTGGAGTCCGGGGCGCACCGGCTCACCCTGCTGCCCGATACGGCGGCGACGGGCGGCGCGACGGGCACCCGGATGCGTACCCAGCGCCCGCTGACCGACCTGGCCCCGGGCACGGTCGCGCTGGAGGTGGTGTTCACGCCGCCACCGGGGCAGAAGCTGGACGACTCGTTCGGCGAGCCGGGCTGGCTGGAGGTGTCCGCGTCCCCGCTGTCCCTGCTGGTCGAGGGCGCGGGCCGGAGCACGGACCTGCGCCGCACGCTGGTCCTCGCGCCGGAGCCCGGCGACGGTGTGCTGCAGGTGGTCGCCCAGGTGGCCACCTGCGACGCCGAGGCCGAGCACCCGGCCTGCCACCTGTCCCGCCAGGACTGGGGCGTCCCGGTCCGGGTCATCGCGGGCGGCGCCGACCACCTGCGGTTGATGCTGCGGGGCTAGACAAAGGCCGACACCCGGACGCCCGCCTCCTGCAGGGCCGCGCGGATCGCATGCGCCAGCGTGGCCGCGCCCGGCGTATCCCCGTGTACGCACAGCGAGTCGACCGCGACCGGCACGACGGTACCGTCCACCGCGACCACCTCGTGTGCGCCCGCCATGCGTACCGCCCGGGCCACCACCTCCCGCTCGCCGGTGACCAGCGCGCCCGGCGCCGAGCGGGGTACCAGCGCCCCGGACGGCAGGTACCCGCGGTCCGCGAAGCCCTCGGGTACCGCGCGCAGCCCGGCCCGGTCCGCCCGGCGCAGCAGCGCGGACCCGGGCAGCCCGAGTACCGCGAGCGTCAGGTCGTACTCGACCACCGCGGCGACGACCGCCTCCGCCTGCGCCTCGTCCGCGACCGTCGCGTGGTACAGCGCGCCGTGCGGCTTGACGTACTTCACCCGGGTACCCGCCACCCGCGCGAACCCGTCCAGCGCGGCCAGCTGGTACAGCACCTCGTCGCGCAGCTCGCCGGGGTCGTACTCGATCCGGCGGCGACCGAACCCGGCCAGGTCGCGGTAGGACACCTGGGCGCCGAGCGCGACCCCGACCGACGCGGCGGCGGCGCAGATGCGGCGCATGGTCGGCGGGTCACCGGCGTGGAAGCCGCACGCCACGTTCGCGCTCGTGACGACGTCCAGCAGCGCCTCGTCATCGCCGAGCCGCCACACTCCGAAGCCCTCGCCCAGATCCGCGTTCAGGTCCACAGCATCGAACGGTAGCGCCCCCGTCGCTCACCGCGTTGTAAGCTAGAACCTACTGACTAGTAACCTACGATACCGTAACCTGAGATCGTGACGACCGCCGCTCCCGCCGCGACCCGGCTGCGCCCCACGGACCTGGGCAAGCCCCGGATGCGCGGCGTGCTCCACGAGTACGCCTTCTTCGTCGCCCTGGCCTGCGGCGCCGTGCTGGTCACCCTGGCCGCCACCGCGGCGCCGGGCAACCGCACCACCGCCGTGGTCAGCTGTGCCATCTACAGCCTCACCGTGTGCGGCCTGTTCGGCACCAGCGCGCTGTACCACCGCCGGGTCTGGTCGGCCCGCGGCTACAAGCTGATGCGCCGGATGGACCACTCGATGATCTTCGTGTTCATCGCCGGCACCTACACGCCGTTCTCGGTGCTGCTGCTGTCCCAGGCCAAGGCGACGGTGATGCTGTCCATCGTGTGGACCGGCGCGCTCGCCGGCGTCATCCTCAAGATGATCTATCCACATGCGTCGCGCTGGCTGTCCGCGCCGCTGTACATCGCGCTCGGCTGGGTCGCGGTCGGCGTGCTGCCCGACATGCTGCGCCACGGCGGTGACCCGGTCTTCATCCTGCTGGTCGCCGGCGGCCTCGCGTACACCACCGGCGCGGTCTTCTACGCGCTACGCCGCCCGAACCCGTGGCCGCGCACCTTCGGCCACCACGAGTTCTTCCACGCCTGCACCCTCATCGCCGCCGTCTGCCACCACGTCGCGGTCTACTTCGCGCTGTTCAGGTAGGAGCAGGGCGCCCTGGAGGGCGCCCTGCTCCCGGGGGTTGGGTCAGTACCGCTGGTCCGGCGGCCCCACGGGACGGTCGTCGTACTCGACGACGCGCTCCCGCTCCACGGGCACGGCTCCGGTCGTGGTGGTGATCCGGCGGCGGCGGTTGTTCCAGAACCAGATGGTCAGGATCAGACCGACGAATCCGGCCACCATCAGGACCCACCCGACCACGCGGAGGTCGAGCCAGCCCAGCTGGATATGTACCGCCCAAACCAGGATCGCGCCGAGCGCGAGCAGGAAGATACTCCCACCGATGCCCACGGTGGCCTCCTCTTGGTCACAAGTGCGGGACTCTTTCGAGTGGGTACCCACCGCGGAGTGCGGGTAATCCGGCACGCTTGACGCATGGGAGAGCGCGCGGAGCAGCGGAGGCTGATCATCCTCCGGCACGCCAAGGCCGACCGCCCCGGTGACACGGCCGACGTCGACCGGCCGCTCACCCAGCGGGGGCACGCCGACACCGGCGCGGCGGGCGCCTGGCTCGCCGCCCGGGGCTACCTGCCGGACCTGGTCATCTGCTCGCCGTCGAAGCGCACCCGGCAGACCTGGCACGGGATCGCGGTGGCGCTGTCCGAACCGGCGCTGCAGCGCGGGCGCCGCGCCGAGCAGTCCGCCGACCCGGGCGCCCTGGTCCGGTACGAGCCGGCCCTGTACGAGGAGGGCGTCGGCGCCATCCTGGCGCTGGTCCGGGCGATCGAGCCGGAGTACGGCAACGCCCTGGTGATCGGGCACAACCCGACCGTCTCGCTGCTGTCCGCGATGCTGGATCCGAAGGCGAACCGCGACTCGGACGGCCTGCGCACCTGCGGGCTCGCGGTACACCGTGCGGAGACCGCCTGGCGCGAGTGGGGGCCCGGTGCGGCACCGCTGGTCGCCAGCCACACCGCGCGGATGGCGGAGTAGCTCAGCTCCGCGGCGGCGGCCGGGGCGCCTCCGCCGGTGGCAGCCGCAGCTCGTCGGCGGGGCTGGTCGGCATCTTGCCGTGCTGCCCCTCGACCAGCGTCTGCTCGACTATCCCTGGCGGCCTCTGTCTTCGCCGGCGGGCGTTCCAGAACCAGAGGGTCACCCAGAGGACCGCGACACCCGAGAGCATCAACACCCAGCCGACCACGTACAGGTCGAGCCACGGAATGTTCGCGTGTACCGCGAACGCGAGGATCGCGCCGATCGCGACGAGGAAGATCGCGCCACCTATACCCATATAGGCTCCTTTTGTCCGTGCCCAGCCTATGGCCGGGTACGGGGAGCCGCATCTTGAGCGGCGGCGCGGGCCTACCTCAGAACGCCTCCTCCGGCAGGTCCATCACGTCCAGGTCGGTCGACTCGATGATCCGTCGGTCGGCGCCGATGCGCGGCAGCACCTCGTGCGCGAAGAACCGCGCCGCCGCCACCTTGCCCTCGTAGAACAGCCGGTCCGCGGCGGACACCTCACCGTCCAGCGCGTGCAGCGCCACGTCCGCCTGCCGCTGCAGCAGCCAGGCGACCACCAGGTCACCCACCGCGAGCAGCAGCCGGCGCGAGTTCAGGCCGATCTTGTACAGCTCGCGTACCTCGCCGCCCTGCGCCGTACCCAGCCAGCCGGTGAACACCCCGAGGATCTGCTGTACCTCGCCCAGCGCCCGCCCGAGCGCGGCGCGCTCCTCCTTGAGCCGGCCGTTGCCCGTCTCCGCGTCGATGAACTGCTGGATCTCCGCAGCCACCGCCATCAGCGCCTGGGCCTGGTCCTTCACGATCTTCCGGAACACCAGGTCGAGGCTCTGGATCGCGGTCGTACCCTCGTACAGCGTGTCGATCTTCGAGTCGCGGACGTACTGCTCCAGCGGGTAGTCCTGGAGGAAGCCGGAGCCACCGAAGGTCTGCAGCGACTCGTGCCCGAGCAGCTCGTACGCCCGCTCCGAACCACAGCCCTTGACCAGCGGCAGCAGCAGGTCGTTCACGCGCTTGGCGAGCTTGAGCGTGTCCGTGTCGCCCGACCCCTCGGCGAGGATCACCCGGTCCTGCCAGACCGCCGTGTAGCAGACCAGCGCGCGCAGGCCCTCCGAGTACGCCTTCTGCAGCATCAGCGAGCGGCGCACGTCCGGGTGGTGCGTGATGGTCACCCGCGGCGCGCTCTTGCTCTGCGCGACCATGTCCGAACCCTGTACCCGGTTCTTCGCGTACTCCAGCGCGTTGCGGTACCCGGTGGACAGGGTCGCGATCGCCTTGGTGCCGACCATCATCCGGGCGTACTCGATGATCAGGAACATCTGCCGGATGCCGTCGTGCACGTCGCCCATCAGCCAGCCCTTGGCCGGCGTGCCGTGCTCGCCGAAGGTGACCTCGCAGGTCGAGGAGACCTTCAGGCCCATCTTGTGCTCGACGTTGGTGACGTAGACGCCGTTGCGGTCCTTGAGCGCACCCGTCTCCGCGTCGAAGTGGTACTTCGGCACCACGAACAGCGACAGCCCCTTGGTACCCGGGCCACCCGCGCCGGGCGTGTCCACCGGCCGGGCGAGTACATAGTGGACGATGTTGTCGCTCAGGTCGTGCTCGCCGCTGGTGATGAAGCGCTTGACGCCCTCGATGTGCCAGGAGCCGTCCGGCTGCGGCACCGCGCGGGTGCGCCCGGCGCCCACGTCCGAGCCCGCGTCCGGCTCGGTGAGCACCATCGTCGCGCCCCACTGCTTGTCCGCGAACAGCCGCGCCCACTTCTTCTGCTCGGGCGTGCCCTCCAGGTACAGGGTGTGCGCGAAGGAGGGGCCCGAGGCGTACATCCACACCGCCGGGTTGCTGCCGAGGATCAGCTCGGCCAGGGACCACCACAGGCTGCGCGGCGCCGGCGTCCCGCCGAGCTCCGCGGGCAGGTCCATGCGGTAGAAACCGCTGTCCATAAATGTCTGGTACGAGCGGCGGAACGACTCCGGGATCGCTACGGTGAACTTCGCCGGGTCGTACACCGGCGGGTTGCGGTCCGCGTCCGCGTAGCTGGACGCCAGATCCTCGCGGGCCATCCGGTCGACCTCCGAGAGGATGCCACGCGCCGTGTCCACGTCGAAGTCGGTGAACGGACCCTCACCCAGGATCTTGTCAACGCCGAAGACCTCGAACAGGTTGAACTCAAGATCCCGCAGGTTGCTCTTGTAGTGACCCATGCGGCGCTTCCCCCGCTTCACTTCGCGCCGTGATTCCCGGCGACCAGGTTACCGTCGAGTAACTCGAAGATACTACTGGCAGGTAACGAGGAGAAGCACTCACGAGAGTGAGCGGGAACACAGGTCTAAATTCCAGACTTAGGCTTGCGTACCCAGTTCCCAGCTTGGTACCGAGTTCGCCACGGCCGGCTGCGCGCCCGCGTACTCCATGAGCACCAGCGCGATATCGTCGTCCAGCCGCCCCTGTACCCACTCGACCAGCGCACTCTCCAGCGACGCCAGCCCGTCACCGACCGTGCCGTGCCCGAGCAGCCGCCAGGCCCGCTCCGCCGTCGGGAAGAACTGGCCGTCCCGCCGCGCCTCCGCCAGGCCGTCCGTGTAAAGAAGTAGACGGTCACCCGGCTCCAGCCGCTCCACCCGTGGCCGTACCACCGGCATGAACCCCAGCGGCGGCGCGCTCGACGGCGGCTCCAGCGGGATCACCTCACCCCGGCGCAGCAGCAGTGGCGCCGGGTGCCCGCAGTTGACGATCGTCAGCGTGCCGCCCCGCTCCTCCACCAGCGCCGCCGTCACGAAGTCCTCGTCACCGACCGACCGGGCCACCGCCCGGTCCAGGTCCGCCACGACCGCCCGCAGGTCCGACCGCTCGTAGGCCACGTGCCGGTACGAGCCGAGCACGATGCTCGCCATGCGTACCGCGTCCAGCCCCTTGCCCCGTACGTCGCCGATGATCATCCGTACCCCGTACGGCGTGTCCAGCGCCTCGTACAGGTCGCCGCCGATATCCGCCGCCGCGCTCGCCGAGATGTACCGCCCCGCCACCGCCAGCGGCCCCACCTGCGGACCCAACGGTCGCAACACCGCCGCCTGCGCCACGCTCGCCAGCCGGGACAGCTCTGCCAGCCGCGCCGCCTGCCGCGCGCGCACATTACCGGCGGCCGCCGCGATCGCCGTCGCCACCACGATGCCGGCCACGTTCACCAGCCCGTACGAGGTGAACCCGTGCGGCACGAATCCGAACACCACTCCGATCGCCGTGGCCACCGCGCCGACGACCACCACCTCGCGCCACGGCGCCAGCGCCGCCACCAGGAACGGCGCCGTCGCGAGCAGCCCGACGTAGTGCGGCTCCGGCCCGTCCGCCACCTCCACCGCCGAGATGACCGCGAGCAGCGCAAGAGCCGCGCCGAGTCCGGCGCGGGATTCGGGGCTCATCGGGCGGCGGCCCGGCATCCTGAGTTTCATGGGTACGCGCACAGCATGCCGGATTACCGGGCCGTACCAAACGCCCAGCCGGCATCTCCGCGCGAACGGCTAGGTACGTGCGCCCAGCAGTCTTGTTTCGGGCAGCACACAGACAGACTGTCTCAGGACCGGTCGCACGGAATGCGACCAGTTTTCCGTTATGCCAGCACCTGGTACGTCACCGTGACCACGCCGCTCCCCAGGCTCGCGATCGCCTTGAACGCGACCGGCGTGAGGTCCAGGCACCGCCCCGACACGAACGGCCCACGGTCGTTGATCCGTACCACGACCGACTTGCCCGACGCCTGGTTCGTCACCCGTACCCGCGTGTTGAACGGCAGGGTCTTGTGCGCCGCCGTGTACGCGTTCGGGTCGAACGCCTCCCCGTCCGCCGTCGTCGACCCCGTCCCGTAGTACGACGCCTGGCAACTCCCCGTGCTGGTGACCGTCCCGCCACCCGGCGGCTGCGTCGCCGCCTTCGTCGGTGACCGGCTCGGCGACTTCGACGGCGGCGCGCTCGTGGGCATCGCCCGCAGCTCGCCACGCGACGCCCGGTTCTCTGTCGCCCGGGTCGGTAGCGGACTCGGTACCGGCGAATCACTCACAGTAGCGTTCGCCTGAGCATCCGGGTGCTGCGCCGGGCCTAGCGCCATGACGGCGACAGCCCCGCCGATCAGGACAGCGGCGCTGGTAAGCGCGATCAGCACGGGAACGAGCCTGCTCGTCCTCGCCTTCGCGTGCTTGCCGGACAAGCGTCCAACCCTTCATCGACAATCAGGACCGTCGCTGACGGTATCGAGTCATCGGTGGACGCCGTCAAGTCCACTGTCCCATGTGTCCGGTAAGAGGATGGTTCTTTCAACCGAACGGCGGACCCGCCTACCTGGCTCGTTCCGCCAACAGCGGCCCGCCACCGGCGTCCGAGACGGATGCGTAGAACTGGAGCGGGTGAAGGGAATCGAACCCTCACCGTCGGCATGGAGTCGCCGATCTTCTCGCGGTCATACGGCCTGGCCTGCTGGCCACGGTGGCGGCCTGGAGCGGCCTGGTCTGTCCTGGGGTAATGGCACGCTAATGGCACGACCGGGAGGATCTTCCCGGCGTCAGCCGACAGCCGAGGACGTCGGACGGCGCGGGGTTCGTGAGAGCATGGGACGAGACGGTCAACCGGAAGGGGGCGAACGTCATGACGTCGAGCAACGCCGAGAACCTGCCCAAGTACCCCGCGACCGGGGAGCACATCCCGGCCGAGGAGTTGGCGCGGCGGCAGGGCATCAAGCCCGTCGCCTCCGTCGAGGACATGTTCCGCCCCGGTACGTTCGAGTCCGACGAGGAACTGGACGAGTTCCTTTGCTGACCTCTATGAGTCACGCCGGGCGGGCATGGCGTGAGCCTCGTCGTGCTGGATACCGACGTCGCGTCGGGCATCCTCCGCGGACGTGTCCCCCGTCGCCTTCTCGCATTGCTGGCCGGCAAGACCTGGTGCATCGCCTTCGTGACTCTCGGCGAGCTGACCAAGTGGACCATCGTCCGCAGTTGGGGACCGCAGCGCCTGGCCGAGCTGGCCGACTGGCAGCGAGGCGTGGTGCTGCTGCCCTTCGACGAGGCCGTGGCGACCACGTGGGGCGAGCTACAGGCGCGGGCGATGAACCGCGGCAGGCCCCGCCCGGTCAACGACAGTTGGATCGCAGCGTGCTGCCTGGTCAACCGGCTGCCGCTGGCGACGTTCAACACGAAAGACTTCGCCGACATGGCCCAGTTTGACGGTTTGGACCTGCCCGACGTCTCGTGACGCTGGAGCGGGTGAAGGGAATCGAACC
>DATEJJ010000592.1:0-7434 GCA_035278125.1 Rugosimonospora sp. | reverse complement strand
TTTGTCCTGTTCTCCTCGGTGGCGTCGGTCGTGCCAGCCCCAGGCCAGGGCAACTACGCGGCCGCCAACGCCTTCCTGGACGCACTCGCCCACCACCGGCGGGCGGCCGGCATGCCGGCGCTGTCGATTAACTGGGGACCGTGGGACACCGGGATGATCGCGAAGCTCAGTCTCCAGTCGCTGTACGAGCAGCGCGGCCTGGACCTGATCCCCGAGGACACCGGCATCGAGCTCTTCGAGGAGCTGCTCGGCTCGCCGGAGATCCAGCAGGTCGTCGTGTCGGCGCACTGGCCCACCCTGATCGCCAACTACCCGATCGTGCCGCGGCTCGTCGAACACCTCGGGCGGACGGGCGAGGAGCCGGCGGCCGGTACGGATGCGGCGGCGCTGGCCCAGCGCCTGGCCGACGCGTCCGAGGAGGAGCACGCGCAGATCGTCGTCGACGCGTGCACCGAGGTGATCGCCGGGGTGCTGCGGGTACGGCCGGAGAACCTCGGAACCGACGTGGTTCTCAACCAGATCGGCATGGACTCGATGATCGCCGTGGAGATCCGAATCCGGCTGGACCAGACGTTCGGAGTCGCGCCGAAGGTGGTCTTCCTGCTCCAAGGCGCGACCGTCGCCACCGTGGCGCAGGAGATCCAGGCACAGCTGCGGGCACGTCAGGTACCTGACGCGGACACCAGTCCCGAGGCGCTCGCAGACCTCCTCGGTGAACTCGACGCCGCGGACGCCGAGTCGCTGCTGGCCGAGATCGAGCGTTCGGCCGCGGACGGAGCCGGTGCGCCGTGAGCGACCTGGCCGCCCGGATCGCCAAGCTCACGCCCGAGCAGCGGGCCGCGCTGACCGGCCGCCTGGTACGGCAACAGACCGGCAACGGCGACAGCCCGGCCCGTCCCGGTGTCATCCCGGTCGCGCGTACCGCGGGCCGGGTACCCCTGTCGTTCACGCAGGAACGAATCTGGTTCCTCGAACAGTTCAACCCGGGTACCCCGTTCCACAACATGTCCGGCGTGACCCGCATCGGCGTACGGATGGATCCGGTCCTACTAGGCGAGTGCGTCGACGAGGTGGCCCGCCGGCACGAGATTCTGCGGACCAGCTTCGGCATCGACCGGGGTGAACCGGTCGGGTTGGTCGCTGATGCCGTGACCGTGCCGGTACAGGTGCTGCCCGACCTGCCCGCCGAGCAGCGCGACCGGCTGTTCGCACAGGACGCGCGGCGCCCCTTCGACCCCCGGGTCGCGCCGCTGGTCCGGGTGTCCCTCGCGCCGGGCGGCGCCGACGAGTCGTACGTCCAGATCACCATGCACCACCTCGTCTCCGACGGGTTCTCCACGGCCGTCGTTTTCCGCGAGATCGACCAGCTTTACCGGATGCGGCTGGCGGGCAGCCGGATGGCGCTGCCGCCGCTGCCGTTCCAGTTCGCCGACGTCGCGGCCTGGGAACGCGACGGTGCCGCAGCGCTGGACGGAGGAGTCGACTACTGGGTACAGCGGCTGCGCGACGCTCCGCAGCGGCTCGAACTGCCCTCCGAGCGGCACCGGCCAGCCCGGATGACCTACCGCGGTGGACGGCTCGCGGTCGACCTGCCTCCGGCGTTCGTCGCCGGGATCCAGGCGCTGGCCCGCAGCCTTGGCGTGACCCCGTTCGTGGTAGCCCTGGCCGGCTACGTCGTCACCCTGTCCCGGTGGTCGGGCCACGAGGACCTGGTCGTTGGCGTACCGGTGGCCAACCGCGAGCTGCCCTCGGTCGGCCAGCTCATCGGTCCGTTCCTGAACACCCTGGCACTGCGATTCCATGTGAGCGCGGGCAGCCCATTCACCGATATCTCGGCACAGGTCAACGCGGCGGTGCTGACCGGGTTGGAGCACCAAGGCGTACCGTTCGAGAAGGTACTCCAGGCGGTACAGGCCAGCCGGGACCCGAGCCGGAGCCCGCTGGTCCAGGCGGCGTTCAACTTCCAGGCCGACCAGGCCGCCCGCGCCGTGGCGCCCGGCGCGCGGCTGACCGACCTGCCCAACGGCGGCTGCCAGTTCGACCTCCAGCTCAGCCTCTTCAGCACACCGACGACGATGTCGGGGCACCTCGACTACTACGCCGACGGGTACGACGAGGACACCGTCGCCGGATTCGTCGAGGGGTACCGGTCAGTGCTGAACGCCGCGGTGTCCGACCCCGGGCAACCGGTGGACACCCTGCCGCTGGTACCCGTGAACATCGGTACCGTTCTGGCGGACGCGACCACCCGCACGGCGCGACCCTACGACGTCGACGCCCGGGTACCCGACCTGTTCCTCGCCCAGGCGCGGCGCCATTCCGACCGGGTGGCCCTCGTCGCGGGCCGGCGCGTGTACACATACGCCGAGCTGGCGGCCCGTACCGCCGCCCTGGCGGCCCGGCTGTCCCACACGATCGAACCGGTACCCGACGCACATGTCGCGCTGTGCCTGCCGCGCTCGGCCGACATGGTCGTCGCCATCCTCGCGGTGCTCCGGGCCGGCCTCGCATACATACCCCTGGACCCCGGGTACCCCGCCGAGCGCCTTGCCTTCATCTGCCGCGACTCCGGGGTCCGCGCGGTACTGACGCGCACCGACCTGCGGGACCACCTCCCGCCCGTCGACGTGCCGACGTTCCACCTCGACGATCCGGCGTCCGAAGCGGGCTTACCCGACGAGCTGCCCACCCCGGGTGCCAATCGGTGCGCGTACACGATCTACACCTCCGGATCGACCGGACAGCCCAAGGGCGTGCGGGTATCCCACCGCAACGTGGTCAACTTCCTGACCTCGATGGCGCAGCAGCCCGGCTTCGGGGACGACGACGTCCTGCTGTCGGTCACCAGCCCCTCCTTCGACATCGCCATGCTCGAAATGCTGCTCCCGTTGGCGTACGGGGGACAGGTGGTCGTGGCGGCCGACGAGGACGTCGCGGACGGACAACGGCTCGCGGCGCTGCTGGACACCCACCGGGTGACCGTCATGCAGGCCACCCCGGCAACCTGGCACCTGCTCGTCGAGAGCGGCTGGTCCGGCCGGCCCGGACTGCGCGCGCTGTGCGGTGGTGAGGCCCTGCCACCGCCACTGGCCGGCGCCCTGCTGCCCCGGTGCGGCGAGCTGTGGAACATGTACGGGCCAACCGAGACCACGATCTGGTCGACGATCCACCGGGTCACGCCCGACGACGTCGCCGCCGGTACCGTGCCGATCGGGCACCCGATCGCCAACACGGTCGCCGTACCGCTGGACCGGGCGATGCGGCCGGTACCCCCGGGGGTCCTCGGCGAGCTGTACATCGGCGGCGCGGGTGTGACGCTCGGCTACCACCGGCGGCCGGAGCAGACCGCCGCCCGGTTCATTGACGGCCCCGCGGGCCAGCGCCTGTACCGCACCGGTGACCTGGTGCGTACCCGCTCCGACGGGGTACTCGAGTTCGGCGGGCGCGACGACGACCAGGTCAAGGTGCGCGGTTTTCGGATCGAGCTCGGCGAGATCGAGGCCGTGCTCGACACGCATCCCGGCGTCGGGCGGTCGGTGGCCACGGTGGTCGGCGACAGTGCCAGCGACCGGCGGGTGCTGGCCTACCTCCAGCCGGCACGCGGCGCCGGGCCGGACGCCGCGCCGGGCGATGCGCTGGATCTGGTGCAGGTTCGCGAGTTCCTGCGCGGCCGGCTGCCCGAGTATATGGTGCCGGCCCGGATCCTCGTGCTGGAGGAACTGCCCCGTACCCCCAACGGCAAGCTGGACCGGGCCGCGTTACCGGCGCCCGACCAGGTACCCCAAGCCGAGCAGGCCGACGCCGCGGCGGTCGACTTCGTGGCTGCTCGTACCGAGGAAGAGGAGCGGGTCGCCGCCATCTGGCGGGACCTTCTGGAGCGCCCCGCCATCGGCGTCCACGACGGGTTCTTCTCCCTCGGCGGCCACTCGCTGTTGGCGACCAAACTCGTCTTCCGCATCCGCGAGGCGTTCGGGGTGGACCTTCCCCTGCACGCCCTGTTCACCGGCGATCCGACGGTCGCGGGCATCGCCGCGATGGTGTCCGGCCAGGCACCGGCCGGCGAGGGACCGATCGACCTGGACCTGGCGGCCGAGGCGCGGCTGCCCGACGACCTGCGCCCGGACCCGTCCGCCCACGTCCACTCGGTACACCATCCGCAGCACGTGCTCCTCACCGGAGCGACCGGGTTCGTCGGTGCCTTCCTGCTGGCCGAGTTGCTGCAGACCACCGAGGCCGTCGCATACTGCCTCGTGCGCGCGGTCTCGCCGCACCAGGGCCGGGACCGGATCCGGCAGAGCCTGACCCAGTACGGCATCTGGCAGGACGGGTACGCCGGGCGGATCATCGCGGTACCAGGCACGCTCAGCCTCGGCCGTCTGGGCCTGGACCGGCCGACCTGGCAGCACCTCGCCGCGATGGTGGACGTCATCTACCACTGCGGAGCTGAGGTCAACTTCCTCCGGCCGTACCACGCCCTGAAGACGGCCAACGTCACCGGTACCGTCGAGGTGCTGCGGTTGGCCTGCGAAGGCGCGGTGAAGCCGGTGCACTTCGTCTCCACGACGTACGTGTTCTCCCGCTTCAGCTACCCGCCCGGCACCGAGTTCACCGAGGACATGCAGCCGGTTCACGACCTCGAATACACCTTCGGGTACACGCAGACCAAGTGGGTCAGCGAGCAGATGGTGCTCGAGGCAGGCCGTCGAGGGCTGCCCGTGTACGTGTACCGGGCCGGCCGGGTTGCCGGGCACAGCGTCACCGGTGCCTGCCAGACCTACGATTTCGTCTGGCAGGCGACGAAGCTGGGCATCGAGATGGCGGCCGCGCCAATGATGGACATGAACGTCGACATCACCCCCGTCGACTACGTCGTCGGTGCGCTGGTCCGCCTCTCCCGGCAGGTCCGCCTGCGCAACCAGGTGTTCCACCTCGTGTCCCCGCAACCGTTGCCCGAGCACGACCTCGTCGCGTGGATGGAGGGCTACGGGTACGTCGGTGAGCGGCTCGGATTCGCGCAGTGGTGCGAGCGCGCCGTACAGCGCGCGGCCGACCGGTCCGACACCACGGCCGGCGCGTTGGCGCCGTTCTTCTCGGGGATCCTGCCGCTGGACCGGATTCCCCCGGCGCGCTTCGACCGGCGCAACGTCGACGAGGGCCTCGCCGACACCCCGATCGCCTGCCCGGCGATCGACGACAGGCTGCTCCGTACGTACTTCGACTACTTCACGGCGACCGGCTACCTGCCGTCACCGGCGGCACTGGCGGGCAGGGAGGACGAGGGATGAAGGCGGTACGGATCCACGAGACCGGGGGACCGGCGGTGCTCCAGGTCGAGGACGTCGAACAGCCGGTGCCACCGGCCGGGCACGTCCTGATCCGGGTCGCGGCCGCCGGTGTCAACTACACCGACGTCATGGCCCGGCAGGGGATCTACCTCAGCCGGGAGGCCGCCCTGGAGTTGCCCGCGATCCTCGGTACCGAGGTCGCCGGGGTCGTCGTCGCCGTCGGCGACGGGGTTCCCGAGTCCGCGACCGGCCGGCGCGTCGTCGGGTTCGTCCGCAGCGGGTACGCCGAGTACGCGGTCGCCCCGCACGCGCTCGTCGCCGAGGTACCCGAGGGCGTCGACCTCGTCGACGCGACCACCTGCCTTGTCCAGGGAGTGACCGCGTGGCACCTGCTCCAGCAGTGTGGCCGGCTGGAGCCGGGCCAGACGGTACTGATACACGCGGCGGCCGGCGGTGTGGGTTCGGTCGCGGTACAACTCGCCCGGATCCTGGGCGCGGGTCGGGTCGTCGCCACCGCCGGTACGGCCGATAAGCGCAAGCTCGCCGAGGAACTCGGCGCCGATCTCGTGGTGGACTACACGCGCCCGGAGTGGCCCGACGAGATCGCCACCGGTACCGGTGGCCGCGGGGTGGACATCGTGCTCGACGCGGTCGGCGGCGAGGTGGCGGAGCGGAGCCTGGGCTGCCTCGCGCCGTTCGGACGGCTGGTCGTATACGGGGTGTCGAGCAAACAGATCGCCCCGTTCGCCGGATCACAGCTCATGCTGCACAATCACACGGTGGTCGGGTACTGGCTGACGGGCTGGCTGACCGACCGGTCCGCCCCCGAGACAACCCGGATCGTCGACCGCCTGCTCGACCTCCACCGGGAGGGACGGCTGCGCGCGGTCATCCGGCACGCGTACTCCCTGGCGGACGCCGCGCAGGCGCACCGGCAGATCGCGGCGCGGGGTACCACCGGAAAGGTCGTCCTCACCACCTGACCGCGCGGAACCCGATGGTGAATTCCCGAGTCGAGAGGGCGGATACCGGCGTGAAGGTGCTCGTCTACGGTGCCGGTCTGATCGGCCAGGTGTACGGTGCGCGGCTCGCCCGGGCCGGACACGACGTCACCCTGCTCGCCCGTACCAATGCGGCGGCATTGGCACAGCGTGGCGTGCGTCTGCGCAGGGATGGTGTGGACACCGCCGTGTCGGTACCAGTGGCCGAGGAGGTGCCGACCGACATTGCTTGGGATGCGGTGCTCGTGACGGTCCGCCGGGACCAGATCGAGTCGGTCGTACCGGCGCTCGTTACCATACCGGCCACCCGCGTGGTGTTCCTGCTCAACCAGTGCCTCGATCTGGACCGGGTCCGCGCCACGGTGGGAGCCGACCGAACTGTCTTCGCCTTTCCCGGTATCGGCGGCCGGCGCCACGACGACGGAACCATCGAGTACCTGCAGGTGCCGCAGCAGAAGACCACGATCGAGCGGCGCGCGGACCTCGCCGGGTCGGTGGTGGAGCTGTTGCGCTCGGCCGACTTCTCGATCGAGCTGACCGACCGGATGGACGGCTGGCTGAAGACCCACGCAGTGTTCATCACCGCGGTGGGCGCGGCGATCCTGTCAAGCGGTGGTGATAGCGGAAAGCTCGCAAGTGCACCAGACCGAGTCGCAGAGATGGTGCTGGCTGTACGGGAAGGCTTCGCGGCGCTAGCCAGGCGGGGCGTCCCGGTCATACCGGGGCCACTGCGGTTCATCTTCTCCACGGCGCCCCGGTTTGTGGCGATACGCTACTGGCAACAGCAACTGCGCGGGCCCGTCGGCACGCTCGCCATCTCGCCGCACATCCGCGCCTCGCGCGATTCCGAACTTCCGGCGCTAGTGGCCGACGTCCGTGCCTTGATTGGGGCCGCGCAAGCGACTCCGCACCTTGACTACCTGCTGGCCCTGGCAAACCTGCGGCAATAAGAGACCGCCGCGGGCCGGTGCTTAACCCTGATTCTTCGCGGGGTTGATCTTGGGTGTCGTCTGACCGGGCGGCATCGTCAGTAGTGGATGTATGCCTGGTGTTGGGTGTGGTGAGTGGCCGGCTGTCGCGCCGGTGGGCGTGGTCTCCTGGGGTTCCTCCTGTCGTCGGGGCGGGGATGGTGGTTCAGGTCGCTGGTA
>DATEJJ010000591.1:0-2045 GCA_035278125.1 Rugosimonospora sp. | reverse complement strand
GGACCGGGCGGCGCAGCCGGGCGGCGACCGCGTCGGCGGCGGTGCGCAGCGCGTACCCGGTGATGGTGGTCAGCCAGACGGCGAGCCGGACGGCGACATACGCGCGGCCGGCACCCCGGTCCGGCCCCGGGTCGAGGGCGGGGACGGGTTCGGTGGTCAGCACGCTCATGGATTCAAAGGGGTCCCGCACGGGCCGGACAACCCGTGCCCGCGAGACGCGGCAACGTCGAAGTACGACCCGTGACAGGAACGGATTGTGCTGGCGCAAACCAGGACTATAAAGGAGTTACTAGTCTATATAGAAGGCTTCAAGTGGGCTTTGCCAATCTACATCCGTAATCGATTGACGACGTGGGGTGGTCATCGATGGACGCGCATGGAGGACAGCTCGGCACCGATGCGGCCTCGGACCGGCGCGCCGCGGTCCAGCGCGCGATCGTGGCGATGCGAGCGGGTCTGGGACGCCCGCAACCCTTGACGGCACTGGCGAAGAACGGATTGTTCAGCCCCTTCTACTTCCACCGGATCTTCCGGGACATCACCGGTCTCACCCCGGCACGGTTCCTGGCCGCGCTGCGCATGGCCGAGGCGCGGCGCCTGCTGCGATACTCGCGGCTACCGGTCAACCGCATCGGCGAACGGGTCGGGTACACCAGCCCGGGTACCTTCGGCACGCAGTTCGGCCGGCTGGTCGGGCTGTCGCCGGCGCGCTTCCGGACGCTCGTACGCTCGCTGGGGGACGAGCGGGTCGGCGGCTGGCTGCCGGTGCTCGCGCACGCCTCGGTCCGGCGTACCGGGGCCACCATGGCGCTGTCCGGCGTACCGGCGGCGGAGTCCCTTGTCGTCGGCCGGCTGTACGCCACGGGTGGGGCCGGTGACCGGGGACTCTGGGCACTGGGTACCGGCTCCGGCAACTGCCCGGTACGGCTGCCCGAGGCGCCGCACCCGGGCGAGTACGCGGTGCTCGCCGTCGCTGTGCCGGGCGGGGTACGCCTGGCCGACGTGCTGGTGGAGCGGCCCGGCAGCTACCTGCTCGGGCGGGCGCAGGTCTCGCTGACCGCGCGCGAGCAGTCGGCGGCGCGGGTACACACGATCCTGCGCTGGCCGGAGCTGACCGACCCGCCGACGCTGGCAATCACACCACTGGATTGGCTCGTGCCGTCGGTCGCGTAGCGAGGGGTGCCACGCAATCGTCCACCTGTCCGGTGCCTGATCCGCTCATTTCAATTTACTGTTGTAGTGCCTGTGGATGGAGCCTGCCCAACCAATAACGCAATGGGTAGAAAAACCGTCCTGAGTACTTTGGTCGGGGGGACCAATGTCCGAAACAGCTACGTCTTTGCGTATCGAGGTGCTCGGTCCGGTACGGGTATACCGGGGGCCGACCGCGGTCGACCTCGGCCCCGCCAAGCAGCGGGCCGTCTTCGCCGCACTCGCCCTGCACTTCGGCCAGTCCGTCTCCATTGAGGCGCTGCTGGAGTCGGTTTGGGGCACCGAGCCGCCGGTGAGTTCCCGGCAACTCGTCCACACCTATGTGGCGCGGTTGCGCCGCATTCTGGAGCCGGAAATGCCGCCCCGCGCGAGAATCCGGGCGATCGCGTCGGTACACGGGGGGTACTGTCTCGTGACTCAGCCGGAATCTGTGGACATCACCCGGTTTAACCTTCTGTTCCGGCGGGCCAAACGGCACCGGGCGGTGGGCGAATTGGCGCCGGCGTTCAACCTGCTGGGCGAGGCGATGCGGGTGTGGCGGGACCCGAGCCTGGCCGAGCTGGCCAGCCTGCTGCGCACCGCGGAGACCACCGACGCGCTGCGCCAGACCTGGTGCGAGGCGGCGCTGGACTACGTGACGACCGGGCTGGAGCTGGGGGAGGCGGGTCTGGTGCTGCCGGTGGCCCAGCGGCTGGCCGCCGCCGAGCCGATGCACGAGGTGATCCAGGCGCGGTACGTGGCCGTGCTGGAGCAGACCGGCCAGCGCGCCGCCGCCATCGCCCACTTCAACGACGTGCGGGTCACGCTCAACGACGAGCTCGGCGTGGCGCCCG
>DATEJJ010000590.1:0-10005 GCA_035278125.1 Rugosimonospora sp. | reverse complement strand
GACCTGGCGCCAGGCGTGGCGCCGGGACTGGCAGCTGTACTCGCTGGTGGTGCTGCCGCTGCTGTTCTTCGCGGTCTTCCGGTACCTGCCGATGATCGGCAACGTGATCGCGTTCCGGCGGTACGAGCCGGGCGGCAGCATCTTCGGCCAGGAGTGGGTGGGCCTGCACTACGTGCGGCTGTTCCTCAGCGACCCGACGTTCTGGCACGTCTTCACCAACACGCTGATCCTCGGCGCGCTCACCCTGGTCTTCTGCTTCCCGCTGCCGGTGGTGCTCGCGCTGCTGCTCAACGAGGTACGCACGCGGTTCCTCAAGCGCTTCGTGCAGTCCGTGTCGTACCTGCCGCACTTCCTGTCGATCGTGGTGGTCGCCGGCATCATCACCCAGTTCCTCTCGGCGGACGGCACGGCCAACCAGTTCACGAAGCTCCTGGGCCACGCGCCCATCGAGTTCCTGCAGCAGCCCGGCTGGTTCCGCACCATCTACGTCTCCTCGGAGGCGTGGCAGACGGTGGGCTGGGGCACCATCCTGTACCTGGCCGCGCTGACCGGGATCGACGAGAACCTGTACGAGGCGGCCCGCATCGACGGGGCCAGCCGGTGGCGGCAGACCTGGCACATCACGCTGCCCGGCATCCGCCCGACCATGGTGACGCTGCTGATCCTGAACACGGGTACTTTCATGGCGGTCGGCTTCGAGAAGGTGCTGCTGCTCTACAACCCGCTGACGTACCCGACCGCGGACGTGATCTCCACGTACCTGTACCGGGTGGGCGTGGTCTCCGGCAGCTTCAGCTACGCCGCGGCCATCGGGCTGTTCGAGGCGGTCATCGGGCTGACCCTGGTGCTGTCGGCGAACTCGATCGCCCGGCGCACGGTGGGGACGAGCCTGTGGTGAGGGCCAGCCGGGGGTACCGCACCTTCCAGGTGGCCAACGCGGCCATCCTGACCGGGGTCGTGGTGGTGACCCTGTACCCGTTCATCAACGTGGTGGCCCGCTCGGTCAGCGACCAGGGTGCGATCATCGCGGGCAAGGTGAACCTGATCCCGCGCGGGTTCAACCTCACCGGGTACCGGCTGGTCCTGCACGACCCGATGTTCTGGACCAACTACCGCAACACCGTGGTGTACACGGTGACGGCGACCGCGATCTCCATGCTGCTGACGACGACCTACGCCTACGTACTGTCCAAAAAGGACCTGAAGGGGCGCGGCGCGCTGATCGGCATCGCGGTCTTCACCATGTTCTTCACCGGCGGCCTGATCCCCAACTACGTCCTGGTCAGCGGCCTGGGCCTGCGCAACACCATCTGGGCCATCGTGCTGCCCAACGCCATCAACGTGTTCAACCTCCTGGTGATGAAGGCGTTCTTCGAGAGCCTGCCGCTCGACCTGGAGGAGGCCGCCGCGGTCGACGGCCTGAACACCTACGGCATCCTGCGCCGCATCGTGCTGCCGCTGTCCAAGGCGGTGATCGCCACCATGGTGCTGTTCTACGCGGTCTCCTTCTGGAACTCGTGGTTCAGCGCCTTCCTGTACATGGATCAGCAGAACCTGTTCCCGGTAACCGTGTACCTGCGCAACCTCATCTACGGCTCAACCGGCGCGGACTACATGGGCAGCGCGGCGAGCGACGTGGTACAGGCCGACGCGACCATCAAGTCCGTGACGATCGTGCTCACCACCGTACCGATCCTCACTGTCTACCCCTTCATCCAGCGGTACTTCGTCTCCGGGGTCATGCTCGGCGCCGTCAAGGGCTGAGCCCGCCCCGACGCGTTCACCCCACGCGTTTCACCGAAAGGATGCTCGTATGGCACACCTCTCCCGGCGCCAGGTGCTGGCCGCCGCCGGCGCCGCGACACTCGGCCTCGCCGGCTGCGGCAGCGGCGCCAAGAGCGGCGGAAATCTCGCGGACAACCGCACCGGCGCGATGGCCAAGTTCGGTGTGGGTGACCAGTTCAAGGCGAGCGCGACCCAGTCGTACTCGATGATGTACCTGAACAACCCCGCGTACCCGCTGAAGAACGACTGGATGTTCTGGTCGGAGCTGACCAAGCGGACCGGCGTCACGCTGCAGAACGAGGTGGTGCCGCTGAGCGACTACAACCAGAAGCGCAGCGTCATCGTCTCCGCGGGCAACGCGCCGTTCATCATCCCGAAGACGTACCACCCGGACGAGACGGCGTTCGTCACCGGCGGCGCGGTCATCCCGGTCAGCGACTACCTCGATCTGATGCCGAACTACAACGACAAGGTCGCCAAGTGGAGCCTGGGCGCCAACCTGGACACCTTCCGGCAGGCGGACGGCAAGTACTACCTGCTGCCCGGCCTGCACGAGCAGGCGTGGCAGGACTACACCCTGGCGATGCGTACCGACATCCTGGCGCAGCTGAACCTGCCCACCCCGCAGACGTGGGATGACGTGTACACGGTGCTGAAGGCGATGAAGCAGGCGTACCCCAAGTCGTACCCGCTGTCCGACCGGTACAACCAGCCCACCCCGGGCGGCAACCTGTTCTCCATCCTGGGCCTGGCGTACGGGACCGCGGCCGGCTGGGGCTACAACCCCGCCTACTGGGACGCGACCGCCGGCAAGTACGTCTACCCCGGCACCCAGGACGGGTACCGCGCGATGCTGGAGTACCTCAACAAGCTCTTCAAGGAAGGGCTGCTGGACCCGGAGACGTTCACCCAGACCGACGACAAGGCGCGGCAGAAGCTGGCCAACAGCCAGTCGTTCGTCATCAGCACGAACGCCCAGCACCTGGTCATCCAGTACCGGCCGGACCTGGCGAAGACGAACCCGAAGGCGACCATCGCGAAGGTACCGCTGCCGGTCGGGCCGGCCGGGCCGATCATCGACAGCGGTACCCGGCTGGAGAACGGCATCATGATCTCCAAGCAGGCGCGGAACAGCAAGAACTTCGTGGCCATGATGCAGTTCATCGACTGGCTCTGGTACTCCGACGCGGGCCAGGAGTACAGCAAGTGGGGCGTGGAGGGGGTCACCTTCACCAAGGACTCCGCCGGCAACTACCAGCCGACCAGCGACATCACCATCATCGGGATCAACCCGAAGGGCACCAAGGACCTGCGCAAGGACTACGGCTACTACAACGGCATCTTCTCCTACGGCGGCACCACCAAGCTGCTGGAGTCGATGTTCACCGACGAGGAGAAGGTGTTCCAGAAGGCCGTCAACTCGCGCAGGCTGACGCCGGTACCGCCGCCCGCGCCGCTGAGCGACACCGAGCGGGAGCAGGCCACGCTGTGGGAGGCGCCGCTCAAGGACTACCTGTTCGAGCAGTCGCTCAAGTTCGTCCTCGGCCAGCGGCCGCTGAGCCAGTGGAGCGCCTTCCAGGACGAGTTGAAGGGCAAGAACGTCACGCAGTACGTGGACACGGTGAACAAGGCGTACGACCGCTACAAGAGCAAGCACGGCTGAGGATGCGCGTCTCCGTCCCTGAGCAGCCCACCGGCCGGCTGGGCGGCGCCTGGCGGGAGTGCGTCGGCACCGGCCGGTTCGACCTGGCGCTGCGCCGCGACTACCAGGACTCGCTGGCGCTGGTACAGCGGGAGATCGGGTTCCGGCACATCCGCGGGCACGGGCTGCTCAGCGACGGGGTCGGCGTGTACCGGCCGTACGAGCACGGCGGCGAGCACCGGGTGCGGTACGCGTTCACCTACGTGGACCAGGTGGTGGACGCGTACCTGGCGCTGGGCATCGCGCCGTTCCTGGAGCTGGGGTTCATGCCCGCGGCGCTCGCGTCCGGTACGCAGACGGTGTTCTGGTGGGGTGGCAACGTCACTCCACCGAGGACATACGACGGGTGGGCGGCGCTGGTACGCGCGGTTGTCTCGCATCTCGTCGACCGGTACGGGCTCGACCAGGTGCGGGGCTGGCCGATCGAGGTGTGGAACGAGCCCAACCTCAAGGAGTTCTGGCAGGACGCGGACCGGGACGCCTACCACCGGCTGTACGAGGTGACCGCGCACGCGGTCAAGGAGGTGGACGCCGCGCTCCAGGTGGGCGGCCCGGCGCTGGCCCCCGGCGACACCGACTGGCTGGAGCGCTTCGCCGAGTTCGTGCTCGCGCGCGGCGTACCGGTCGACTTCATCAGCCGGCACGCGTACACCTCGGGGCCGGCGCAGCACGTGCCGTTCGGGGTACACCAGACGCTGGGCCCGGCGAGCCGGCTGCTGGAGCAGTTCGCGGATCCGCGGCGGCGGCTTCACGGCACGCCGCTGGCGGAGCTGCCGGTGCACATCACGGAGTTCAACTCCTCGTACCGGCCGGACAACCCGATCCACGACACGGCCTGGCACGCGGCGTACCTGGCGCCGGTGCTGGCCGCCGGCGGCGACCTGGTGGACTCGTTCTCGTACTGGACGTTCTGCGACGTGTTCGAGGAGGTCGGCATCCCGACGTCGCTGTTCCACGGCGGCTTCGGCCTGCTCACCCACCGCCAGATCAAGAAACCGACCTTCCACGTGTACGCGTTCCTCGCGCGCATGGGTGACGAGGTACTCGCCCGCGGGCCGGACCACCTGGTCACCCGGGACGGCGACGGGCGGGTGGCGGTGCTGGCCTGGACGCCGCCGGGCAGCGGACACTCCGTCGCGCTGTCGGTACCGGTGCGTGGCTCCGGGTCCGCCTTCCTGCTGCGCCGGTCGGTCAGCGAGGAGGCGGGGAACGCCTGGGCGGCCTGGGGTGAGATGGGCCGCCCGACCTCGCCCACGGCGCGGCAGCTGGACGCGCTGCGCGAAGCGGCCGAGCCGGCGCGCCGGCACCAGGCGCTGCCCATTGTGGACGGTCGGGTCGAGCTGGACCTCACCCTGGCGCGCAACGAGGTGACCCTGGTGGAACTGACCGCGGTGCGCGACGAGACTCCACAGTGGTGGGACGAGCGCCGCCTGCTAGGCGAGCAAGGGGAAGATTCGTGAGCGCAGCGGGCGGCCGCCCTGCCTGGACTGAGGCGACACGAGCCGCAACCAACCACGGCGCCGCCGCCGAGGGAAGGCAGGGCACCAAGGCCGCCCGCGGAGCGAACCAGGAGCAGAGCGCGAGCTACGCGGTGCGGGAGTTCGGGGAGGGGCCGCTGGCCCGGGTGGCGGCGCGGGTGTACGCGCTCGTCGTGGTGGAGCTGCTGGTGCTGGTGGCCGTCGCGGCGGGCGGGGTACCGCTGCTGTTCCTGGCCCGGGATACGAGCAACGTGCCGCTGGTCGCGCTGTGCCTGGTACCGGTGGGACCTGCGGTCTCGGCGGCACTCTACGCGCTGCACCACCACCGGGGGGACCTGACCGACCTGCGGCCGGCCAGGGCGTTCTGGCGCGGGTACCGGATGAATCTGTGGGGTGTGCTGCGGCTGTGGGTGCCGTGGCTCGCGGCGCTGGCGGTGATCGGCGTCAGCCTGGCCAACCTGCCGGCGGCGGGCGTGCCGCGCTGGTGGGTCGTGCCGCTGGCCCTGGTGGCGCTGGCGGCGGTGCTGTGGATGGGCAACGCGCTGGTGATCGCGTCACTGTTCGCGTTCCGGACGCGGGACATGGCGCGGCTGGGGTGGTACTTCCTGGCCCGCCGGCCGGGGGTGGCGCTGGGCAACGCCTGCCTGCTGGTGGTGGCGGCCGGGATCACGCTGGTCTCCTCGGAGCTGGTGCTGGCGCTGCTGGGCTCGGTGTTCACGCTCGCGCTGCGGCACAACGCCAGGGTGCTGATCGCCGACGTGACGCGGGAGTTCACCGCATGACGCTGCCGGCTGCGGGCAAGGTGGCGTTCGGCGGGGACTACAACCCGGAGCAGTGGCCGGAAGACGTGTGGCAGCGCGACGACGAACTGTTCGACGCGGCCGGCATCGACACGCTCACGCTCGGCGTGTTCGACTGGGCACTGCTGCAGCCGGGGCCGGACGTGTACGACTTCCGGCTGCTGGACCGGATCGTGGACCGCGCGGCCACCGCCGGGCGCGGCATCTGCCTGGCGACCGGTACCGGCGCGCTGCCGCCGTGGCTGGCGCGTGCCCACCCGGAGGTGAACCGGACCGACTTCGAGGGGCGGCGGCACCGGTACGGGCAGCGGCACAACGCCTGCCCCAACTCCCCCGTGTTCCGGCGGCTGTCCGCCGAGCTGGCCCGGCGGGTGGCGCGCCGGTACGGGGGCAACCCGGCCGTCATCGCCTGGCACGTGGGCAACGAGTACGGCGGCGCCTGCTACTGCGACCTGTGCGCCGCGGGGTTCCGCGCCTGGCTGCGCTCCCGGTACTCCACAGTGGACCGGCTGAACGCGGCCTGGTACACCACGTTCTGGTCGCACCGGTTCACCGCGTGGGAGGAGATCGAGGCGCCCTCGGCGCTGACCGAGCACTGGCGCGGCCCGGACCACACCGCGTTCCAGGGCATCACCCTGGACTATCTGCGCTTCATGTCGGACGCGATGCTGGCCAACTTCGTGGACGAGAAGGCCGCCATCCGCGAGTCCAGCCCGCTGCCGGTCACCACGAACTTCATGGGCATGTACCGGCCGATCGACTACCACCGCTGGGCGCCGCACCTGGACTTCGCGTCCTGGGACAACTACCCGCCGGACGACACCTCGCAGGCGCGGATGGCGCTGACCCACGACCTGATGCGCGGCCTCAAGGACGGCCAGCCGTTCTGGCTGATGGAGCAGACGCCGAGCGTCACCGCGTCCCGCGACGTGAACCCGCTGAAGCGGCCCGGCGTGATGCGGCTGTGGAGCTGGCAGGCGGTGGCGCACGGCGCGGACGCGGTGCTGTTCTTCCAGATGCGCGCGTCGCGGGGCGCGTGCGAGAAGTACCACGGCGCGGTGATCAGCCACACGGGGCGGTCGGACACCCGGGTGTTCCAGGAGGTGGCGGCGCTCGGCGCGGAGCTACGCCGGCTGGGCGGCGCGACGCTCGGCGCGCGTACCCCGGCCCGGGTGGCGCTGCTGTTCGACTGGGACAGCTGGTGGGCGCTGGAGCTGTCGGACGGCCCGTCGCGCCTGGTCCGGTACCAGCAGGTGGTGCTGGCCTACCACCGGGCGCTGTGGGACGCCGGGGTGGACGTGGACGCGGTACCGGTGACCGCGGACCTGTCCGGCTACGACGTGGTGGTCGCGCCCGCGCTGCACCTGGTGAAGGGTGACCTGGCCGCGCGGCTGGAGCAGGTGGCGCGGCGCGGCGGTTCGGTGCTGGCCACGTACCTGTCCGGGCGGCTGGACGAGGACGGCAACGCGTTCCTGGCCGACGTACCCGGGCCGCTCGGGCCGCTGCTCGGGGTACGGGTCGACGAGTGGGACGCGCGGGAGTCCACTGTGGTCAATCCGGTGCTCCTGGGTGGCCGGGAGGTCGCCGCGCGGCTGGTGTTCGAGCTGGTGATCCCGGCCGGCGCCGAGGTGCTCGGCACGTACCAGGCGGACTTCTACGCGGGTACGGCGGCGGTGACCCGGCACGAGTTCGGCGCCGGGTACGGCTGGTACGTGGGCACCGACCTGGACGCCGAGGGAGTGTCCTGGGTGGTACGCCAGGTGCTGGACCGGCACGGGCTCACCGGGCCGTACCCGGACGTGCCGGACCTGGAGACGGCGGCGCGGGTCGCGCCGGACGGGACGCGGCTGCTGTTCCTGCTCAACCACCGGCGGGAGCCCGTCTCGGTCGAGTCCCGGGTGGACGGTGTCGACCTGCTCACCGGTGTCCGGGTGCGGTGCGGGGAGCCGCTGCGGCTCGACCCGTACGGGGTGCTGGTGCTGCGTCAGTAGCCGAGCCGGGTCAGTAGATGCGCCGGCCCCGCGCGTCGGCGATCCCGGACTTGCGGTAGAAGTACGTGTTGACCTGGTCCCGCCACTCCCGCGCGCAGCGCACCTGCTCGGCCAGGCGCTCGGCGACCCGCCGGTACAGCGCCCGATCCAGCAGCCCGTCCAGTTCGGCCCAGTGCCGCTGGAGGTCGGCCGCCTGCCCGGCACCGGCGAAGTGGGCGTCGTAGATGTGCTGGATGACCGTGGACCCGCTGTGCAGCACGTGAGTGTACGGCACGTGGTGGAAGAACAGCAGCAGCTCGTCCGGGCAGGTGTCCGGCGACTCGTACACGTCGCACCAGGGCGCCGGGTACTGACCGGTGTAGCCGGTGCCCGTGGCGCGGGTACGGTCGACGCCCACGCCGTCCCGGTCGGCGAAGTGGTACGTGCCCCACGGGGTGTACTCGTAGCCGTCCACGTCGGGGCCGTAGTGGTGGTTGGGGCGCACCATGAACCCCACGCCCAGCGGGGCGGTGTACCGCTCGTAGGTGTGCCAGGACCCGTCCATCATGGCGTGCAGCGCCTCGCGCCCGGTCGCCCCGAACGTCAGGCCGATCCATTCGTCCAGGATGGACAGTGGGTCCAGGGTCGGGTCCCAGGCGAGCCGGCCGAACGCGTACAGGTTGGCCTGGGCCAGCGGGTGCCCGGTCCAGAACGGGTCATCGCCCACATTGGACACCCCGGCCAGCTCGCCGGCCACCTCCGCCACGGTGCGGCCGGACCCGCCCCACGGGCGGAAGCCGAGCACCTCGCTCCACATCGGAGCGAGGTAGCAGACGTGCTGCTGCTGGCCGGTGTACTCCTGCGTCAGCTGCAGCTCCACCGCGACCCGGGTGCCGGGCATGGCGGCGATCACCGGGGACACCGGCTCGCGTACCTGGAAGTCGATCGGGCCGTGCTTCACCTGGAGCACCACGTTGTCGCGGAACTGCCCGTCCAGCGGGGCGAAGTGGTCGTACGCGGCGCGGGCCCGGTCGGTGCCGCGGTCCCGCCAGTCCTGCCGGTGGTTGTAGACGAACGCGCGCCAGTGCACCACTCCCCCGTACCCGTACAGCGCCTCGGCGAGCAGGTTCGCGCCCTCGGCGTGGCTGCGACCGTACCCGAACGGGCCGGGCTGCCCCTCCGAGTCCGCCTTCACCAGGTACCCGCCGAAGTCCGGGATCGCCTCGTACACCCGCCGGGTGGCCCCCGCCCACCAGTCCCGTACCCGCCCGTCCAGCGGGTCGGCGGTGTCCAGCGCGCCGAGCAGGACCGGCGCCCCGAAGCTGACCGACAGGTGCACCCGGATCCCGTACGGGCGCAGCGTGTCCGCCAGCGCGGCGACCTCGCCGAGCCGGTCGGTGAGCAGGTGCGCCTCGGTGGCGTGCACGTTGACGTTGTTGACCGCGAGCGCGTTGATCCCGCACGAGGCGAGCAGCCGTGCGTACGCCCGTACCCGCGCCGTGTCCCCGCGCGCCGCACCGTCCCGCCAGAACAGCGAACCGCCCGCGTACCCGCGCTCCACCTGGCCCATCACCGGGTGCACGTCCACGTTGTCCCAGTGGTCGAGCATGCGCCGGCCCAGCGCGGGCCGGTGCACCTGCTCCGGGAGAGGCGCGCCGAACGCCGCCGCACCCAGCCGTACCACGTGGAACAGCCCGTACAGCAGGCCGGCCGGCCCGCCGGCACGTACCCGCGTGACGCCGTCCGCGCGGTCCAGCCGGAAGCCCTCGCCGGCGTCCCCGTCCAGGGACAGCACCAGGTCGAACCGCCGGTCGTCCAGAGTGGACACACTGCCGCCGTGGCGGGCGCAGGCGCCGGCCAGCTCGTCGTAGACCGGGCCGGTGCCGGGTACCCGGCTGTGCCGCGCCCCCACCGCCTGGAACGCCGCCGCCGGCAGCCACGCCGGATGGATGTCCACCATAGACCCGCCCGCATCGCCGAAAGTTCCGGAAACAGTCCGGAAGAGTTTAGCCTGCCGGGCCGGATGCGGTCAGGCCCGGGTCAGGTGATGAGGCGGGCCAGTTCGACGCGGGAGCGCACGCCGAGCGCGGCGAAGATGTTGCGGAGGTGATGGTCGACCGTGCGCGGGCTGATGACCAGTTGCGCGGCCACCTCGCGGTTGGTCGCGCCCTGCGCCACGAGCCGGGCGATCTGCGCCTGGTGCGGGGTCAGCGCCTGGCCGGCCGGCCCCGGGGGCGGCGCGATCCGGTGCCCGGCCGCGCGCAGCTCGG
>DATEJJ010000589.1:0-8889 GCA_035278125.1 Rugosimonospora sp. | reverse complement strand
GGTCCAGCGCGGGTGCGGCGTACCCGTGCGCCAGGGCCAGGGTCAGGATGGCCAGCGGCCCGGCGGCGCCGGCGCACAGGCGCCAGGCCAGGCCCGAGTGGACCCAGATGGCGGGGATGACGGCGACGGTGGGCACCAGGGTGGTGCAGAGGTAGAGCCACGCGACGGCAGTGCCGCGGGCGCGTTCGGCGCCGAGGCAGCGGCCGAGCCGGCCAGCGCCCGCCACCAGCAGGCCGGGTAGGGACAGGTCGACGCGCTCCACCCGGTCGCGCCGCGGGTCGCACCGAGCGATCCAGCGTCCACCTGGCACGGCATCACCTCCGGCCGGCTCCGGTACGTGACAGTGGTCGATGGGTTGACTGGCGGTGAGGGCAGTATACAGTGTACTGCATTCCGTCATCCATGAGGAGGAGGTGGCGGGTGTACCACGAACTCACCGTGTGGACGCGCGGCATCATCATGGACAAAGAAGCGCGGGACGTCGCCGCGTCGATCGCCGGTGCGGCGCGCAACCTGGGCTACCACGCCGAGAACGTCAGCGACTACGTGGACGACCCGGACCGCACCAACTGCCTCGTCCGCCGGTACGCGCGCTTCGGCGACCAGCCGATCCTGGACCGGTTCGTCTACGAGAACCCGCACCCGGACTGGGTGGTCCTGGTGGAGGAGACCATCATCAAGGCCGCCAACTTCCTGCGTACCACGCGGGAGGGCCAGGGGGTACTGGTGGTCAACTCGGCCCGCCATCCCGAGTACCTGCTCAGGTTCCTGCCCGAGGAGATGACCGCGAAGCTGGCCAAGCTCGTCGTGGTCGACGCGGTCGCCCTGGCCGAGCAGCGCGGGCACAGCCCATGGATGTTCGTCCGCGACCTGTCCCAGCTCGCCTTCGACCGGATGTCCACGGAGGGCGCCGAGGAGCGGCTACCCATCGGCATGGGGGTCTCGGCTCCGCTGATCGGCGCGCTGGTCGCCGCGACCGGCGAGCTGCCGGTGGACGAGGTGGTCGCGGTCGTCGCGGACAAGGACGCGCTGCGCCGCGGCGCCGAGCAGCACCGGGTCCTGCAGATCCACCCGCAGCCGGTAGGCGGGGCCGCCAGCAGCTGAGAAAGGAAGGCCACCATGTCGGTTCGTGGTACCAGCGTCCCCAAGCATCTCCAGCTGCCGATCGCCGGCGTCACGCCGCCGCCCACGGAGAAGGACGGGCAGCGGCTGTTCCCGACCGGCAACTTCCGCTTCTACCGCCCGGTCTACAAGGACAAGCTGCCGCCGTGCAACAACGCCTGCCCGACCGGCGAGCAGATCCAGCGGTACCTCGACTTCGTCAAGCACGGGCGGTACCTCGACGGGTACGTGACGATCCTGCAGGACAACCCGATGCCGTCGGTCACCGGGCGGGTCTGCTACCACCCGTGCGAGACGGCCTGCAACCGGGGCGAGCACGACGAGCCGATCGGCATCCGCAATGTGGAGCGCTTCCTCGGCGACTTCGGCCTGGCGCTGCCGGAGAACCCCGTCAAGGAGTCCCTGCCCCCGCTGGGCGGGCGCACGGTCGCCATCGTGGGCTCCGGCCCGGCCGGGCTGGCGTGCGCGTACCACCTGCGCCGCAAGGGCGTGCGCAGCGTGATCTTCGAGGCGCTGGCCCGGCCGGGCGGCATGCTGCGCGGCGGGATACCCGCGTGGCACCTGCCCGAACAGATCCTGGACGCGGAGGTGGCGAAGCTCCTCGACCTCGGCGGTATCGAGATCCGCTGCGGCAGCCGGGTCGGCGCCGGCGTCACGTGGGACGAGGTGCTCGGGTACGACGCGGTGTTCCTGGCGCTGGGCCAGGATGTCGGGCGGCGGATGGACGTACCCGGTGCGGACCTGCGGGGCGTGACCGGCGCGCTGGAGTTCCTGCGCGAGGTCGGGTTCGGCCGGCCGGTGCCGATCGGGCGGCGGGTACTCGTGGTGGGCGGCGGCAACACTGCGTCGGACGCGGCCCGGTCGGCGATCCGGCTGGGCGGCGGCGAGGCCACGATCGTGTCGCTGGAGTCGCGCGACGAACTGCTCGTGGTACCGGAGGACCTGGCGCAGGCCGAGGAGGAGGGGGTACGGCTCGCGCCGAACACCGCGTGCGTGCGGGTACTCGGCGAGGGCGGTGCGGTGACCGGTGCGGTGCTCTGCGACGCGCGGCTGGCCAAGGACGAGACCGGGCGGGTGGTACCGGAGCTGGTACCAGGTACCGAGCGCGAGGTGGGGTGCGACACGGTACTGGTCGCCATCGGCCAGGTGCAGCACCTGGACTGGCTGCCCGACGGGTACGCCGAGCGCGGGCTGATCCGCGCGGACACGCAGGGCCGGATCACCGGCAACGTGTTCGTCGGCGGCGACGTGCGGCGCGGCCCGTCCATGGTGGTCGACGCGCTGGGCGACGGCAAGCGCGCGGCGGCGGCGATCGCGGCGGTACTGGCGGGGGAGAGCCCGCGCCAGCCGGTACCGGTGGAGGTGATGCCGTACGGCAAGCTCAACGCGGCGTACTTCAGGCACGCCGAGCGGATCGAGGCGCCGCTCACCCCGGCCGGGGAGCGGCGGCACAGCCAGACGCTGGAGGTGACCCTCGGGTACACCGAGCAGGCGGCGGTGGCCGAGTCGGACCGCTGCATGAGCTGCGGCGTCTGCAACGGCTGCGACAACTGCTACCTCGTCTGCCCCGACGTGAGCGTGCAGCGCGACGAGCGCAGCAACGGGCACTACGGCATCCGGCTCAACTACTGCAAGGGCTGCCTGGTGTGCGTGCAGGAGTGCCCGACCGGCTGCCTGGAGCGGGCACCGGAGCTGGACTTCCCGGAGACCGACGCGGTCACCCGGATGGACACCGCGTTCTCGCCGTACGAGGGGGCGCACGCGGAGCAGTCCGCACCCATCGCGCAGCTGATCGAGGAGCAGATCGCCGCGTACGACCGCGGCCGGCGGGTGGCGCTGCAACCGAAGGAGGTCGAGGCATGACGGGTACGGTGGTCGCGCCGGGCATCAGCGGGTCTGGGGAGCAGTTCGGGCCCGGCGAGCGTACCCCGGACGGTGCGACGTTCCTCGACGGCCTGGCCGGTACCCGCCGGCGGCTGAACGGGTGCGCGGCGGCGGCGTACGCGGCGCTGTACGCGAACGTGGACGTGGTCACCGCGTACCCGATCCGGCCGTACACCGCCATCATGATGAACCTGGCGCAGTTCATCGCGGACGGCCTGCTGGACGCCGAGTACCTGCACGCGGACGGCGAGCACGCGCAGCTGTCCGCCGCGTTCGGTGCCGGGTCCTGCGGCGCCCGCGCGTACACCGGCTCCTCCGGGGTGGGTGTCACGTACGGGTACGAGCTGTACTCCATCATCTCGGGCGCGCGGGTACCGGTACAGATGGCGCTCGCCGACCGTACCCTCGACCCGCCCGGCGACTTCGGCTCGGAGCACACCGACGCGCTGTGCACCCGGGACATGGGCTGGCTGATGGGCTGGGCGGCCACCCCGCAGGAGGTGTTCGACAAGACCCTCATCGCGTACGCCATCGGCGAGGACCCGCGGGTGCTGCTGCCGCAGATGGTGTGCCAGGACGGGTACTTCGTCTCGCACATCGCCGGCGAGGTGGAGATGCCCAGCGCCGCCGACGTGGACCGCTACCTGCCGCCGTACCGGCTGCCGTTCGCGCTCGACCCGGAGCACCCGGTCTCGCACGGCCCGCAGATCCACCCGGCGCAGGGGCCGCCGCTGCAACTGGAGCGGGCCCGGGCGATGGAGGCGGCGATCCCGGTGATCCGCCGGCGTACCGACGAGTTCGCCGAGGTGTTCGGGCGGCGGTACCCGCACTTCGTGGAGGACTACCTGCTCGACGACGCGGAGGTCGCCTTCGTTGTCTCAGGTGGACACTCGGTCACCTGCCGGGCTGCGGTGCAGAAGCTGCGCGCGGCCGGGGTCCGGGCCGGGATGGCGCGGCTGCTGTGGATCCGGCCGTTCCCCACCGAGGATCTCCAGCGGGCGCTCGCCGGGGTGAAGGCGGTGGGCGTGGTGGAGACCAACCTGGGCCTCGGCGGGGCCAGCTACGGCGGGATCCTGTCGTTGGACGTCACCACCGCGCTTTACCACAAGCCCGGCGAGCGCCCGCTGGTCACCTCGTTCATGGCGGGGCTCGGCGGGGAGACGGTACCCATCGCCGAGTTCGAGTGGATGGCGGGCAAGCTCGGCGAGGCGGTGCGCGACGGCCGGGTGCAGAAGGCCACGCACTGGGTCAACTTCGAGGACTGAGGGGGCGGGTATGCCTGAGGTGAGGCGGCAGCAGCTGCCGCTGTTCGACGAGCAGGGCCGCTTCGCCGCGGTCGACGACGGTACCGGCCGGGACTGGCACTACCTGCCCGACACCCCGGAGGAGGACCCGTACCAGGCGGGCCACCGTACCTGCGCCGGCTGCGGCCCGGCCATCGAGTACCGCTGGGTGCTCAAGGCGGCCGGGCAGAACTCGGTGGTGGCCGGCCCGACCGGCTGCATGTACGTGGCCAACTCGACGTACCTGTGCACGCCGTACACGGTGCCGTGGGCGCACACGCCGATCGCCAGTGGCGGCTCGTTCACCTCGGGCATGGCGGCCGGGTACGAGGCGATGATCCGCAAGGGGCGCTACCGCGGCGAGTACCCGAACATCATCGTGATGGCGGGCGACGGCAGCGCGTCGGACATCGGCCTCGGCTCCATCTCCGGTGCCCTGTACCGCAACCACGACGCCCTGTTCATCTGCTACGACAACGAGTGCTACGCGAACACCGGCATCCAGACCTCGCCGACCACGCCGTACGCCGGCATGACCACGTTCACGCCGTACGGCAAGGCGATCCCCGAGGGCAAGAAGCTGCCGCCGAAGAACCTGGCCCGGATGATGGCCGAGGGTCACCCGCACTGCTACGTGGCCACCTCGACCGTGGGCTACCCGGTGGACCTGATGAACAAGACCCGCAAGGGCCTCAACCACACCGGCGCCGCGTTCCTGCACTGTTTCACCCCGTGCCAGAAGGGCTGGGTGTACCAGACGTCGATGACCGTCGAGATCAGCCGGCGGGTTGTCGAGTGTGGACTGTTCCCGGTCTGGGAGTACCTGCCCGAGAACCGGCAGTACCACTACTTCCACCCGCCGGTGCAGCGGCCCGTCGTGGACTACCTCGCGATGCAGGGCCGGTTCGGGCACATGTTGCCCGAGCACGTGGCGCGGACGCAGGCCGCCGCGAACCAGAACTGGGAGCTGATCGGCATGGACGTACCCGCGTCCCTGCGCGAGCAGGAGGACCCGGCGCGGCACGAGCGGCTGCGCGACACCGAGTTCTCCATGCCACTCAACCGCGGCGTCGGCGCGTGATCCGCGATGGCCGGCGAGTGGCAGCTGCGCTTCGACGGGGGACGGCAGCAGCGTTACCTGCCGGACCGGTGCGCGGTACTGCGGTACGTGCTGGCCATCGGCGGGCAGACCCGGGAACCGGTCTTCGAGATCTGGCGTGAGGACGCGCCGGTGCGCCTGGCCGACGGCCGGTCCGGCGGGCGCCGGTTCGTCCGGGAGGAGGTGATTGACCTGCGCGTCGACGGTACCCGTGACCGGGTCCGCGCCGAGCTGGCCGGACTGGCCGGTACCGGTGGACCGGAGGGCACGAATGACCGACGATGAGCGGCCGGCGCCGCGCGCCCTCAAGGTCATACCCATCACCGTCGGTACCGCCCGCCCCACCGGCAAGGACCGCGAGCAGCTGCGCGCCGCCGTGGTCCAGGTGATCCACCACCTGGTGCTGAAGGCGGTGCCGGCCGCCGAGCGCTCCCGGTACTTCGACCTGGCCCGCGGGGTCATCGAGGAGGCCGGGTGGGGCCTGGACGAACTGCTCACCGCGGCGGAGCCCGGCCCGGCGCAGGACGAGCTGTTCCGCCTTCTCGCACTGGCCGGCTGAGGTCCGCGCGATGGCCGGTTACCCGTACCAGCTCAACCTCCCGCTCGCACCGTACCGGTTCGTGTGGCGGGAGGAGCCCGCGGTCGACGCGCGGCGCAGCCACACCGACACGTACGTGGAGGAGTGCTACCGGCACCGCGACGGGACCGTGGTGATCGTCCGCGAGTACCACGCGGACGGCTCCTTCCTCGTCCTCTCCGACCGCGGCGAGATCGAGTTGGTCGACAACGCCAACAACCCGTACGCGCCGGACCCGATCAGCGTGGTCCGGCTGCCCTGACCTCCACATAGGAGAGTCGACAATGGCCGCTACCACCGAACAATTCCGAGAAGTCACCGACGCCAACGGGCGCACGTACCGGATCGGGGAGACCCCGGAGACCCTGACCGGCCGGTCCCGCGGGTACATGATCTGGCTGCCCTGGCTGGCCATGGCCGCCATCAGCGCGTTCGAGTACGCGTACGGCTCGGCGGAGAGCACGCTGGAGCAGACGTACCACTGGAGCAGTACCGAAGCCTTCTGGATCACCAGCGTCTGGGCCTTCTTCCAGGCGGGTATCGCCTTCCCCGCCGGCCGCCTGCGCGAGAAGGGTACCTTCAGCGCCCGCGCCGCGGTGCTCACCGGCGCCGTGCTGTGCCTGGTCGCCTACCTGGCCATCGCCAACACCGGGAACCTGCTCGCGGTGATGGCGCTGTACTCCGTGCTGGGCGGCGTCGGCGCCGGCATCATCTACGCCACCTGTATCAACATGGTCGGCAAGTGGTACCCGGAGAAGCGCGGCGCGCGTACCGGCTTCGTCAACGGCGGCTTCGCGTACGGCGCGGTACCGCTGATCTACGTGTTCAACTACCACTTCGGTCCCGGCAACTACCGGCTGGTGCTCACCCTCGTCGGCTTCTACATGCTGCTGGTGCTCGGGGTGTGCGGCTGGTTCTTCAAGGATCCGCCGAAGAACTGGTGGCCGGCGGAGGTGGACCCGCTGCGCCGGGGCGCGGACAACCCCTCCGCCCGGCGCAGCCTGGAGAAGAACCCGCCCGCCGTGCACCAGTTCACCCCGGCGGAGGCGCTGCGTACCGGCGTGCTGCCGCTGATGTGGCTGGCACTGGTCATCACCTCGGGCATCTCCCTGTTCGGCATCAACTTCCAGGTCAAGTTCGCCAAGGCCAGCGACTTCGGTCCGCTCGTCACCGCCTCCTCGATGGGCATACTGTCCATTGTGAACGGTGTCGGCCGGGGCTTCGTGGGCTGGGTGTCGGACCGGACCGGCCGGCGGCAGGCGCTGGTGGGTGTGTGCGTCATCCTGGGCCTGGCGCAGTTCGGCGTCGCGTACGCGGGGCGGTCGCACAACGAGGTGCTGTTCCTCGCGTTCGCGTTCCTCTCCGGCTTCGGCGGCGGTGCCTTCTACCCGATGTTCGCCGCGCTGGTGCCCGACTACTTCGGGGAGAACTACAACGCCACCAACTACGGGTTCGTCTACAGTGGAAAGTTGGTGGGCGCGCTGTTCGGCGGGGGCATCGGGGCCGCGTACATCAACTCGTACGGATACCTCAACGCCTACGTGCTCGCCGGTGTGATCGGGCTGGTGTCCGCCCTCGTCGTGCTGCTGCTGCACCAGCCGCGGCGCGGCTACGCTCCGGAACCGGAGCCGACCGTGGCGCCACGGGCCGCCTGACGCCCGGACGCGGGACGCGCGGCGGCAGCCGCGCGTCCCGCATGCGACATAACCCGTCCAACCGGCCGAAATGGCCAGGCGTCCCGGGGTACACCCGCGGCGGCTAGAGTGCGCTCATGCCACGCACGCGCCGCCCCGGTGCCGTCCTCGCGCTGGTCGTCGCGGTCGTCGCGGGGGCCAGCGCCTGCTCCTCGTCCAAGGCCGCCGCCGCGCAGCTGCCGGCCGCCGCGGGCCTCTTCACCGCCGCCGAGCAGGCCATGCGCGATGTGAAGACCGTACACGCCACCATCGACGTGGTGGGTACCATCAGCGGGCTGCTGCTGCACCGGGCCGACGTCCAGCTGACCCGCGAGGGGAAGGCCAAGGGCACCGGGGTCATCGAGGAGTCCGGCCAGCCGGTCGAGGTGCAGTTCGTCATCGTCGGCAGCACCCTCTACCTCAAGGGCCCCACCGGCGGGTACCAGCAGCTGCCGCTCGCGCTGGCGTCCACTGTGTACGATCCGTCGGCGGTGCTCGACCCGGACCGGGGCGTGGTGCGGCTGCTGGCCACGGCGGGCGGCGCGCGTACCGAGGCGGCGGAGGCGGTCGACGGGCAGCAGGCGTACCGGGTCGCGTTCAGCCCGGCCGACGCGGTGATGAAGGTGCTCGTCCCCGGGGTGGGTACCGGCGCGACCGCGGAGGTGTGGGTCGCGGCCGGCTCGAAGCGCCTGCTGAAGGCGGTCTTCACGCTGCCGGCGACCAGCCTCGGCAAGGGCGGCACGGCCACCATCCGGTTCACCGACTACGACCAGCCGGTGACCATCAATGCCCCCTGAGGCGGCCGCGGCGCAGCGCACGGCGGCGCGCCGCCATCCGGTCGCGCTCGGTGCCGCCGGGCTCGCGGTACTCCTCGCCGCGCTCGACGCGTACGTCGTGGTGACCGTGCTCGTGCAGATCGGCCTGGACCTGAGCGTGCCGGTGAACCACCTGGAGCGGGCCACCCCGGTCGTCACCGGGTACCTGCTCGGCTACGTCGCGGGTACCCCGCTGCTGGGCCGCCTCTCCGACCTGGTCGGCCGGCGGCTGGTCATCCAGGGGTGCCTGGCGGGCTTCGCGGCCGGCTCGGTGCTGACGGCGACCGCGCACGCGGTACCCACCCTGGTTGCCGGCCGGGGGCTGCAGGGACTGGCCGGCGGCGCGCTGCTGCCGGTGACCATGGCCCTGGTGGCCGACCTCGTCGCGGAGCGCGGCCGGCCGCTCGCGCTGGGCGCCGTCGGTGCCGCGCAGGAG
>DATEJJ010000588.1:0-25280 GCA_035278125.1 Rugosimonospora sp. | reverse complement strand
GGTGGCGCGACCCAGGTGGCGTGGGGACTGTGCGGCGGCGCGGTACCGGTGGTGCGGGACGGCGTGGGACGGGTGGTGGTGCCGGTCGCCGGCGGTACCGGCCGTGGGCGGCGGTGGTAGGCGCCCGGTAGTGCGCGGCGGGGTGCACCCGTGGCGGCGCCCCACTCAGTTGTCCGCAGCGGCGGTGCAGGGACGGCGCCCGTCGTCGTGTGGCTCCGGCCGGGCGGCCGTGGCGCGCCAGGCGCAGACCGGCGTCGGCAGGACGCGGTGGTCGCCGAGCGCATACCACACACCTCTGACAAGGAAAGCCGTATAAGGTCCTAATTCGGTCTGCCGTGCACATTCGGGTGCTCTGACAGCAGGCAGCCTCCGGCGCCGCACCCGATGACAGCGCAGGTCAAGCGGCATACGGCCATCCATCGATATCGGCATTCCTGGATGTAGATACGTGCGGTGCCGCGGCCCCATAGCACATACCTCTGACACAAAACCGGGATGTTCGGGTCAATCCGGTCCGTAACGCGAAATCGGGCCAGTGACAACCGGGGCACGCTGCTGTCATTGCCCTGATCAAGCTCTGACAACGAGCCTCCTCGCCCCTGGATGAACCGGGGCAAACCGGTGCTGTCAATTCACAGGCGGGTGCTGTCATTCCGGCGAGTGTTCGCCACGGCTGACCACACCGGATTGGTAGGTGTCAGCGCATCAAGCCGTGGCGCGGGAGCCCACCCGCCATGGACGACACCACGCCACCCCCCTTCACCGGCGAACCCGCCGCCTGGACCGCCGAGGGCATCCGCGCCCTGGGCGCGTTCACCGACCTGCGGACCACCGCCGAGATCCTCGGCTTCACCCGCAACACCGCGTACGAGATGATCCGCGCCGCCACCTTCCCCGTGCCCGTCATCCGCGCCGGCACCAAGTACCGCGTCTCCGTCGCCGCCATCCTCCGCCTGGTGCACGCGGACGCCGACCACGCCGCGCCAGCGACGCCGGCCGCCGCCCCGCCAGCGCCCGCGCCGATCCGGCGGCGCCGGTCGACTTGATCCATGGCGCCAAGTCACGCATTCATGTCCATCGACGAAATCCGTTGACCCCGGAACCAGGAGACCGAGCCATGCCTCAGGGCTACATCTTCAAACGCTGCGGCTGCCGCCACCCCGACACCGGCCGACCCCTCGGCGGCGACTGCCCGAAACTGCGCCGCCCCACCGGCGCCTGGAGCGCCGACCATGGCCAGTGGTTCTACCAGATCGAACTACCCCGCGTCCCCGGCGCCCAGCGCCGCCAACTGCGCCGCGGCGGCTACACCAACCAACGCGACACCGCCGCCGAACTCGACCAGGCCCGCGAACTGATCAAACTCGCCGGCCGCGACCCCACCCGCCGCGCCGAACTCGCCGCCCTGCTCCTGGAAGCGGTCCGCACCGGGCAACCCCTGCCGCCGCTGGACACGGTGGCCAAGCGGATCAAGGCCGACGTGCCGCTGGCCGGCGCCCCCACCCTCGCGGAGTACCTCACCAAGTGGCTCGACGGGCTGCAGGTCGACCCGAGCACCATCGCCTCGTACCGCGGCCAGGTCCGCGTGCACCTCATCCCGCACCTCGGCGAGATCCGCATCGACAAGCTTCGCCCCCGCCACGTCCGCGAAATGATCAACGCGATCCAGGAACGCAACCAGCAGATCCTCGACGCCCGCGCCAGCAAGGACCCCGAGGTACGCGCCAGCGTCCGCGGCAGGCGGATCACCGGGCCGGCCACCCGGCAACGCATCCGCGCCACCCTGCGCAAGGCCCTCAACGACGCCATCGCCGACGAACTGATCACCGGACCCAACCCCGCGTCGTACGTGCGGACCCCCGCCGAACGGGCCCTACCGATCGTGTGGGAACCCGAACGTGTCGCCCGCTGGCGCGCCACCGGCGTCATCCCCGGCCCGGTCATGGTCTGGACCGAGGACCAGACCCGCGAGTTCCTCGACTACGCCTCCGTGCACGACCCCGACCTGTACCCGTTGCTGCACTTCATCGCCTACCGCGGCCCCCGCCGCGGCGAAGCCTGCGGCCTCCTCGAGGCCGAGGTGCGGCTGCGGGCCAACGAGGTCACCATCAACAACCAGATCCGGGTACGCGACGGCGCGCTGATCCAGAAGCCGCCGAAGAGTCGCGCCGGCAACCGGGACCTGATCGTCGACACGGTGACGGCGCAGGTGCTGACCGCGTACAAGTCCCGCAAGGCGCGGCACAAGCTGGCCACCGGAGCGGACTGGCCGGACACCGGACTGTTCTTCGTCCAGCGCGACGGGCAACCGTGGCACCCCGACCAGGTCACCCAACGGTTCCGCCGTTTGGTCAAACGGGCCGGCCTGCCGCCGATCCGGCTTCACGATCTCCGGCACGGCGCGGCCAGCCTCGCCCTGTCCGCAGGCGTGGACATCAAGGTAGTACAGGAACAGCTCGGCCACTCCACGTCCACGCTGACGCGGGACACGTACCAGAGTGTCGTGAAGAAGCTGCACCACGACGCGGCCGACGCGGTCGCGAAGATCCTCGGCGACCGCAAGACCGCGTAGCCGTCAGCGGCGCGCGGCAGACCACACGGTCAGGGCCCGCCGGACCAGGTCGGCGTTGTCGACCACCGGCTCCCCGGCGGGCCCGACCGTGGTGTCCTCCAACCCGATCCGCGTCGCCAGCCCGAGCCGTCCGGCGTGCGCCACCAGCGGCCAGCACGCGTCGCCTTCACCGTGCAGCAGCCGCGGCCCCACCACACCCAATGCGTCGAGGCGCGCGAGCACCGCGTCCGCCGCGGCAACCGCGGACTCCGCCGGGACGTCGAGGATCTCCACCAGGATCCGGAACCAGGAGGCGTCGCGGGCGAGTGCCTCGGCGTCCGCGACCGACCACACACCCACCTCCACCGAGACACCGGCGAGAGCCAGCGCCTGTACCAGTTCGGTGAAGCCCGGCTCGCTCACGTTGACCGACGCGAAGTCCGGCCGCGCCGCGACCGGCAGATCGGCCCACCGCGCCACCACCGCCAGCCGCCGGTCCGGGTCGCCGTCGGCGATCCACAGTCCGGTAGTCACCCCAACCGGCGTACCGGGGCACGCCTGCCGGACTGCAGCGACGGCCGCCGCCACATCACCTGCGTCCAGCGACTCCGCGCCATCGCCGTCACGCGGGTGCGCATGTACCGCCTCCGCCCCGGCCGTAACCGCCTGCGCGGCGGACGTGGCCAACTCGGCGGGAGTGACCGGCACCGCGGGATACTCGGCGCGGGTCCGGCCGCCGTTGAGGCACACCTTCAGTCGCTCGATCCGGTCCGCCATCCCACCTCCCGTCCGGGTGGCACACGGCCGCCGGCCGCAGCCACCACCGCCACCTGCCGTTGGTACCAGCATCATCCGCCCCGCCCCCGGAGGTTCGCTGATGTCCCTGGCTGCCCCGTTCAAACGCTGCGGCTGCCTCCGTGGCCCCGGGCGGTGCCCGCAGCTGCGCCGCCCCGACGGCAGCTGGAGCGCACACCACGGCACCTGGTTCTACCGCCTGGAGCTACCACATGGTGCCGACCGGCGGCGGGTCCTGCGCCGGGGCGGGTTCAGCACCCGCCGCGAGGCCGCCGAAGCCCGCGACCACGCCACCGCCCTGCTGGAGCTCGCCGACGGCCACGACACCCTGCTCGCCGAAATCAGCACCCTGCTCGCCGGTACCCGCCGCGGCGCCGCCCTGCCATCGATCGAGTTCGCGCAGGAACGCATCCGCGACCACCGGCCACTCAGCGGATCCACCACCCTTGCCGCCTACCTCACCCAGTGGCTGACCCGCTGCCAGGTCGAACCCACCACCCTCAACGCCTACCGCGGCCATGTCCGCACGCACCTGATCCCGCACCTGGGCCACCGGCACCTCGACGAACTGCGCCCCGGCCACATCCGCGACATGTTCACCGCCATCGAGCAGACCAACGAGACCATCCGTGCCGCCAAGGCGTCCCGCGATCCCGCCGTGCGCGCGTCGGTACGTGGCCGGCGCCCGAGCGGCGCGGCAACCTGCCAACGCATCCGAGCCACCCTGCGCAAGGCACTCAACGACGCGATCCTCGACGGGCTGCTGCTGACCCGTAACCCGGTCACCGGCACGAGCGTCCGCGCCGACCGGGCCCGGCCGATCATCTGGACGCAGGAACGCGTCGACCACTGGCGGGATACCGGGCAGGTACCCGGGCCGGTCATGGTGTGGACCCCGGCGCAGACCGGCGCGTTCCTCGACTACGCCACCAGCCACGATCCCGACCTGTACTCGATGCTGCACCTGATCGCGCACGCCGGGCTGCGGCGTGGTGAAGCCGTGGGCCTGCGCGACGTTGATGTGGCACTCGACCGGGCCGAGATCACCATGACACGGCAGCGCGTGGACCTCGGCGATACCGTGCGGGACAAGCGCCCCAAGACGCGGGGCAGCGTCCGTACCATCGCGCTGGCCGCCTCCACCGTCGCCGTGCTGCGCGCGGCCCGCGCCCGCCGCCCGCAGCGCCGCGAGGCTGACGTGTTCTTCGTCCGGCCCGACGGGCGGGCGTGGCACCCGGCCACGGTCAGCCGCCGGTTCCAGAAGCTGGTGGCGGAGGCTGGGTTGCCGCCGATCCGGCTGCACGGCTTGCGGCACGGCGCGGCCACGCTCGCGCTGGCCGCGGGCGTTGACCTCAAGGTGATCCAGGAACAGCTTGGACACTCCACGCTCGCCTTCACCGCGGACACGTACACGTCCGTGGTTCCCGAACTGCACCACGCCGCCGCCGAAGCGGTCGCGGCGCTGGTGCCCCGACGCCGATAGCGCTCGGGCGTGGCTACCCTGCCAGAGTGGCGTATGACGAGCAACTTGCCGCGCGGATCCGGGACCGGCTGCGCGACGTGTCCCAGAAGAGCATGTTCGGCGGCCGGGTGTTCCTGGTGGACGGGAACATCGCGGTCGGCGTGCACGGGGACGACCTTCTGGTCCGCGTCGACCCGGACGAGATTCCCAGCCTGATCGCGACGGACGGGGTGCGACCGTTCCTGATGGGCGGCCGGGCCACGCGCGGCTTCGTACTCGTCGCCGCCGGACTGTTGGACGACGCCGCGCTGGATCGGTGGATCGGCGCAGCCCGCGCCTACCTGGCGGCGCGGCCGGCCAGTGGTCGTACCGCACACTGACTCAGCCTCATAAGGGAGAGAACTGTGGGAGCTTCGCCGAAGATCCTGTCCGTGGCCTGGGGACGGATGGAGGTGGACGGGCTCGGGGAAGGCAAGGACTTCAAGCTGTACCCGGGCGGTGGGCGCCCATGGGACTGGAGCGAGACCGGTACCCAGCACGTGCCCGGCATCCAACCCGCAGACGTGGAGGAGTTGCTGGCCCACGGCGCGACGACCGTGGTGCTCTCGCGCGGCATGGATCTCCAGTTGCAGGTCAACCCGGCGACGCTGCGGCTCCTGGAGGAGCGCTCGATCACCGTGCACGTGCTGGAGACCCGGGAGGCGGTCGCGGCGTACAACGACCTGGCCGGCTCTGTACCGGTGGGTGGGCTGTTCCACTCCACGTGCTGAACAGGCCGCGCGAGTCGGGCGAACGCCGCGTGCTGATCAGTCCGGCAGGTCGGCCAGCACGAGTCGCAGTGCGCCGGCCGCGTCGGTCTCGTCGTGGATCCGGCCGTCGCGGGTGCGTACCACGTACCGGTCGGGAGTGGGAGCCGGCTCGACTGCCGGATGGTCACGGCTGAACGGCCAGTCACAGGTTCTGCTGAAACACAGGATCCAGTGGCTGGTGTACGGACGCAACGCGCGCAGCTTCGGGTCGTGGAAGGCAAGGGAGACAAAGGCGCGTAGCCGGCTGGCCACGGCTGTGGCGCAGTGGTTCTCGTACAGCCACAGCCAACTCGCCTCCCGGCGATCCCCGCGTTCGCGCGCCTCGGCGAGGGCCACGGATCCCAGGAAGGGCCAGGCCGCGGCGACCAGACCCGGCTCCGTGCCGGACACCCACAACTGCGCCGCCTTGGCCGCTGCCGCCAGGTCTGGGGCGTAGCCCTGGAGCAGGATGGACCGATCAGCGCGTAGCGCGAGGTAGAACTGCCGCCGCCACGGGTTCAGCAGCAGGTGCGCCTGCAACTCGCCGTTGTCCACGGTCGCCGTGCGGTGCGGGTTCACTCCTTCCCGCGGGTGCGCCCGTAGCGGCATTCCCAACCGGTCGAACTCGGCCTGCCACGCGTGGCAGGCATCGCCTACCGCAACGATCTCCGGATACCAGCGCGCCGCCTCGCCCCAGCCACCATCCGCCCCAGCCATCCCTCCATGGTGCACGCGTTCACGTCCGTACGGGCCGGGGGTGTCGGCGAAATGCACTGCGGGGCACGGCGGGGGTGGGGCACGATTTGGCGGTGATCTGGGCCAGACGACGCAGGCAACCGGCGACACCGACCGTGGACCTGGTGGTAGCGGTGCAGGAGGCGGCCGCCGCCGTGCGGGCCGGCGGTGGCGATACCGTCGGTCGGCTGTTCGATGCGTTGCTCGACGTCGACGAGACGGGCAACGCCGACCTGGCCGGCGAGGCCCTGCGGGTGCTCCAGGAGATGCCCCGCGTGGTCGCCCGACTGGACGAGTGGGGGCGGCGGATCGTGTGGCAGGCTACGACGTCCTCGCAGCGCGTGGATCAGGTGGCCCAGCGGTTGGCCGCCGGTGCGGCCGGACCGGTGGCGGTCGCTTTGGCGAGTACCCATCGCGACGGCCACGTGCGCGAGCGGGCCGTGGAGCGCATACTGGCCGCGCCGTTGCCGGAGTGGATGCCGTTTGTTGTGTTGCGTACCGCGGACTGGGTCAGACCGGTGCGCGATCGTGCCCGGGTGGGTTTGGCGCTGCTGCTTGCCGACGCGCCGGCGACGTACTTGGCGGCGGTGTTGGGTGTGACGCTGCTGGGTCGCGGCCGGCAGCGCGGTGGCTTCGCGTACACGCAGGCGTTGGCGGCCCTGTTGGCCGCGTCGCCGGCGGTGCGCGACGGGCTGCTGACGGCCGGCCGCGCTCAGCGGCGATTTGTGTATGAGGTCGGCATGGCGCAGGGGTGGTGGTCTGCGGATGTGCTGTTCTCGCTCGCGGTCGCGGAGCACGACCCGGGGACCCGTGTCCGCGCCACCGAAGTGGTGTGCCGGCGGGCGGTGTGGAGCAATCAGGTCGACACCCTGCTGCGCCTGTCCCGCCACCCGCACCCGCAGGTACGGGCGCTGGCGTTGACCGGGCTACTCCGGCTGGGGTGCGATGCCGACGTCGCGGGTCGGCTGGATGATCCGGCACCGTTGGTCCGGGCCATCGCACGTGCGGCGGCGCGACGCGGCGGCGCCAACGCGGTCGAGCACTACCGGGCCGCGGTCGCCGCTGGCGATCCCCCGCCGGGTGCGATTGCCGGGTTGGCCGAGACGGGGAGCCAGTCCGACGCGTCGTTGCTGGAGCAACTGCTGGCCAGTTCGACCACCCAGGTGCGGGTGCAGGCGGTGCGGGCGTCGCGTCAGCTCGACGCGGTACCGATCGAGCGGACCATCCGGCTGCTGCGCGACCCGTCACCTGCCGTGGTACGGGAAGCCACCGCAGCGCTGCGGCCGTTCACCCGCGCCGTACCCGCCGAGTTGGCCTGGGATCTGCTGGCCGAGGCGCACCGGGTGGATCTGCGCCGTGCGGGTTACCGGCTGCTGCGGGTACGTACCGTGGTCGAGCAGTTGAAGGCGGCGCTGCTGCTGGCCGGTGACCCGAACCCTCGACTGGCCCGCCGCGCTGTCGCGGACGCCACCCGGCTTGCTCGGGACGCGGCCACCCCGGCCTGGCGGCGGCTGCGACTGCCGGCGCTCGACCTGACACCCGCGCAGATCGCTGACCTGGCTGGCTTGGTCGAGCGGGCGGCGGCCGCCCTCGGCCCCGACACAGCAGGACTGCTGCGTGCGTGGCTAGCCAAGACCACGCCGTCCTGATGACCGGGACGCCGTGGGCGTCTGGTTGGCGTGGCCGGGTACCGGTATGCTGGCGGGCGATGAAGACTCCTTCTCGCATGAGATTGGGGGTCCCGTCCGCGCAAGGTGAGTGCTGATGCGCTCACTGCTCGCGGACGAGGAATCCCGTCATTCCCTGTGGCTGCGCGTGCGACGGTTCGCCGTGCCGCCTTCCATGATCGAATCAGTGGCGACCCGCCGCCGCGTGGGGGACTGGGCCGGGGCGTGCGCCGCGGCCCACGTTGACGTCGATATGGATTTACGCCGAGCTGCCCGTGCCTTCGGCCGTGAACTGGCCGCCCGGGTACGCGACGACCTGCGTCACCTCATACCCGATCTGCTGCGTTGGCATCTGCCGAGGATCGCGCCGGCGGGGCTGATGCGCCCCGGGCTGACGATGTCGCTCGCGACGTACGGCCACGTGCATTTGGTGGTCCGCACGCCGCCCGCTTGGGCCGACGGCGGGCAGCGGACCAGTCTGGCGCTGTGGGAACCGGTGGGGTGCCGCGACGGGCCGGGGATTCACCCGCATCCACATCCGGATCGGCGGTACCGGCTGGACCTGCACCGGCACCTGTGGGACGCGCGGCACACACACGAGCTCGGTGCGCGGTCCGGGGCGCGTCCGGTGCCCGGCGGCTCGCCCCTCGGCGGCGCTGAATGCCTACCGGTGGGGATCGGCGCTGCGGTGGACCGGTGGACCGCCGAGGCGGGGATCCTGTTGCGTGCCGAGGGCCGCGACGCCGGCCGCGTGGCGGTGCGGCTGGGTTCCCGCCGGATGCTGCTCCTGCACGTGGATGCGAGTGCCGGTGGGGCGGCGATCGTCGGGCCGGCGCGGCCGCGGGTTGCCCGGACGTTGCCGGTGTTGCCCGATGCAGCGACGTGGGTGCTTCCCGACCTGGAGTTGCTGCGCGCCGGTCTGATCGATCCGGGCGAGTTGCATCCGTTGGTGGCGGCGGCGTTGACCCCTGGACACCTGCGGCCGGCGCGGCGTCAGCCGGAGCGGCCGGGTCTGGTGGAGTGCCGTGGTGCCTGGCACCGGATCGGCCTGGTTGACGGGGTTCTCGTCCCGCTGGACCACGATCCGGTGCAGCTGCGCAGGGAGTCGCTCCTGGCGGCGCTGTCGGGTAGTCCATTGCCGTGCCTGCGGTTCATAGACGAGGCGTACCGCTGCCCGGAGGACCTCGACGATATCCGCGCCCGGCTCGACCACGGCGACACTGCCGGCGCTCTATCCACCGTGGAGGAACTGCTCGGCCCGGACGTACCGCTGTGCGACGGCCCGCTGCGTGACGCGGTGGATGCCGCCGCGCAGCGGCGGATCGTGTACGCCTTGTTCCGCGCCGGTCTTGCCGGTTCGCGGCCGGGCCCTACGGCGGGCACGCCTCGCCGTACCGGCACCCGGCGCCGGACGCGCCACGCGACGCATACACCCGCCACCAAGCGCTGACCTGTCACACCTTCCCCCGTACGGAGCCGAGCTGCCCGTACCTCACAACCTCAAGGTGATCGACTGTGTCTTCTGTTGTTCTTTCCACCTCGCCTACCTCCGCCACGGACCAACTCGACGCGGCGGCGGAGCTGTTGATGCTGCTCGGAGATACCAGCACCGAACCGCGCGCCGATCCGCAGTTGGCGGCGCTGACCCTGGCGGTGGCCGCCGACCTGCCGGTGCTGCTGTGGGGTGAACCGGGCATCGGCAAGACCGCGGCGCTGACCCAATTGGCGTCCACTATGGACCTACCGCTGACCACGGTGATCGCCAGCGTGCACGAGCCGTCAGACTTCTCCGGACTGCCGGTCATCGGCGCGGACCCGGCGGTACACGGTATCCCGATGGCACCGCCGGACTGGGCCGTGCGGCTCGTCCGCGCCGGACGCGGGCTGCTGTTCCTCGACGAACTGTCGACCGCGCCGCCGGCGGTCCAGGCGGCCCTGCTGCGGTTGGTGCTGGAACGCCGGGTCGGTGCGCTGCAACTGCCACCCGGCATCCGAATCGTCGCCGCGGCCAACCCGCGCTCGTCGGCCGCCGACGGGTGGGAACTGAGCGCGCCGTTGGCCAACCGTTTCGTGCACCTGCCCTGGGTCCACGACCACGATGTGGTGGTACGCGGCCTGGGCGGCACCTGGCCCGAAGCGGTCCTGCCCCGCCTGGACCGGACGCGGCTGAGCGAGGCGGTCAGCTTCGCCCGCCGGGCGGTGTGCGGGCTGCTGGCCGCCCGGCCCACCCTCGTGCACCGGCTACCCGAGAGCGAAAGCCGCCGGGGTGGGCCGTGGCCGTCGCCGCGCAGCTGGGAGGCGACGCTGCGGCTGGTCGCGTTCGCAACCGCCGCAGACGCGTCGCGGGAGGTGCTGTCCCTGTTGGTACGCGGTTCGGTGGGTGACGGTCCGGGCCTGGAACTGTTGGCCAGCCTGGACCGTATGGACCTGCCCGACCCGGAGGCGCTGCTGGCCGACCCGGCCGGCGCGGATCTGCCGGAGCGGGGAGACCTGCGCCAGGCCGTATTCGACGGGGTCGTCGACGCGGTGCGGCGACGGCCCGAACGTGCCCGGTGGGACGCCGCGTGGACGCTGCTCGCGCGGGCGGCCCGGACCGGACCCGCCGACCTGGTCGTGGTACCGGCCACCACGCTCGCCTCGCTGCGCCAGGATGACTGGGAGGTGCCAGAGTCGATCGAACAGCTCGCCGGGGCGGTGTCGCTGTCCGTGCGCGCTTCGGCGGGCCGGTGATGGACCTCGACAAGCTGCTCGCCGCCCGGCTGTACGCAGCCCGGCTGCGCCCCTACCTGGCGACGGCCCTGTTCGCGCTGCAACCCGTACCCTCGCCGCGGGTGCCCACCATGGCCGTCGACAGGTACTGGCGCTGCTATGCCTCACCGTCCTTTGTGGACCGTACCGCGCTGGAGGACCTGGCAGGGGTATGGGTGCACGAAGTCTCCCACCTGTTGCGCGACCACCACGGGCGCAGCGACCGGTACGCCCACCAACACGACCTGACCGGCCCGGGGGAGCGGCTGCGCATGAACATCGCCGCCGACTGCGAAATCAACGACGACGTGTACGGCGAGGGGCTGCCCCGACTGGACGGTGCCGTACACCCGCAGCAGTTGGGCCTGCCCACCGGGCAACTGATGGAGGACTACCTGCGACAGTTCCGCCTAGGCCCGCGTACCCAGGCAATGGCCTGGCTGGAGTGCGGCAGTGGCGCCGACGGCCTGGACCGGGACTGGGAACTCGGGCCGGATGGCGCGCACGGCCTGACCGCGACCGAACGCGACGTCGTGCGGTTCCGCGTGGCGCAAGGCATCACCGGACATCCCGGGAACGTGCCGCAAGGCTGGCGGCGTTGGGCGCAGGAGGCGTTCCATCCGCCCCAGCCGTGGCGGCAACTGCTGGGGGCGGCGATCCGCAGCGCGCTGTCCGCTCCCGGTGTCGCGGACGACTACACCTACGGCCGCCCGTCGCGCCGCGCGGCCAGCCTGCCCGGCGTTGTCCTGCCCGCCCTGCGCCGCCGACCCCCACGGGTCGGCGTCATCGTGGACACCTCGGGATCCGTCAGCGACACGGAACTGGGCAGCGCCCTGCTGGAAATCGCCGCGATCGGTCGCGCCGTCGGCGGACCCCACGGGGTCAGCGTGGTGTCCTGCGATGCGGCCGCCCACGCCGTACACACACTGTGCCGCACCGAACAGATCCCGCTGATCGGTGGCGGCGGAACCGACCTGCGCACCGGCTTCGCCGCGGCGTTACGAACCACGCCCCGGCCGGACGTGATCGTCGCGCTCACCGACGGGCAGACACCGTGGCCCGACCGGCGACCACCATGCCGCACGATCGTCGGCCTGTTCCCCCGACCGTCGCGAGTATCCGAAACCAACCCGGAGTACCGGCCCGACGCGCCGCCCGACTGGGCGCGCGTGGTCACCATCCGCTGATATCAACGATCCCGTCTCCTATTCGACGCCGACCACGCCGGCCATGTGGTCGGGTTCGTCGAAGCCACGCCCGACCACCGTGTGGGCCGGTTCCAGGCCGGCGGCCACCCGCTTGGCGTGCCGGTCGTAGAGGACGGTGTAGACCGCCGCGGCGAGATTGGTGCAATGCCGGGTGGGGATGACCACGAACCGGTGACACAGGCCGAGGACCGCCCGGTCCAGGGAACCGTCTTCCGGTCCGAACACATACACGGCCCGGTCGGGCTGGGTGAAGCTAATCAGTGGTTCGGCGTTATGGCGTAACTCGACCGCGACCGGTACAGCCTTGTTGTCGAAGGCGTCGAAGGGCTGGTCCGCGTGGCGCAACTGCACCTCCTGGTAGCCGCGCATGCGTTCCTCGCGAGGCAGCCGCTGCCGCCGTTCGCCGACCAGTTGCACGCGGTCGCCGCTGAACCAGACCTGGCCGATGCCGTAGCAGGACGCGGCGCGTACCGCAGCGCCGACGTTGTGCGGGTACTTGGGTCGACCAGCAGCACGGCGGGCGTGATGCCATCGCCGTGTCGTACCGGGCCGGTTTGGATACCCATGCCGACCAGTGTGCGGACCGATCCCCTGGCAGATCAACCGGATTGGTGCCAGGCTCCGGCGGTTTCGTCGCCGGTGCGGGCCAGCCGGTCGACCTGGCGCAGCGCGTCCGGGATGCGGTGCGGGCCGGCCATAGCGGCGACCAGGGCAGCGGCCTCGGGCGGTGGGATGCCGGCGGCGGTGACCAGCAGTGGGCGCTGCGCGCCGCCCCGGTGCACGGGCACGGCGTGGGTCGCGGTGTGGAAGGCGGTCTTGGCCACCCCGATGATCGGCAGGCCGGTCTGCGTGTGCAGGTGCGCCCCCAGACCCGGGCGCCCCGCCGGGTCGAGGTCGACGTACCCGTCGATGACCAACAGGTCCAGCGGTGTGGTGGCGGCCAGCACGGCGGTGATCGCCGGCAGCTCCCGCAGGTAGAACCGGCCGGGCTGGTAGGCGTCCACTGTGGGCAGCCAGGTGGTGTGCTGTTCGACCACCTCGGCGAGCCGGCTGTCGAGCGCGACCACCAAGGCTGCCCGCGCGCCGCCGGTATCGGGGTAGTGCACGTCCACGGCCCCGTACCGGCCCTGTTGATCCGCCACCCGCACCAGTCTGCCTGACGCGGCCGGCGGATCCGGTGGTGCGTGCCACCACGTGTCGAACGCGTACTCGGCCCGTACCGACGCCGGCCGCGCGCTGTGCGACCTGCACGGGCGGAGGATGCGGGCGCGACCGGGTACGCCGATGCCGGCGGCCCGAGCACGTGTCCTGGCACCGGTCACAGGTGTTCAAGGGCGATCCACTCGTGGCGGGGGTACCCGCGTACCCGAAGAACCGTCACCCAAGCCTCCTCGCCTGTATCGATGAGCGCATCACCGTGTCCGGCCGCCGTGGCGAGTCTCCCACCGCGGGCTGCGTCCCCACATGACCGTTTCGGGATTCCCGTTGCCCGGCGCCAGCCGGCCGAGCATGCTGTCCTGTTCTGGTGCGGCCGGTGGGAGGTGCGACGGGTGCAGGAGTTGCAATGGTGTCCAGCCTTGTGCGGGTTGGCGGACAATCCGGAGTTGCCCGGCGAGGTGTTGGACCGGTTCGTCGCGCGGGCGGACGCCCGGTTGTGCGCTGATCTGGCGTACCGCGACGATCTGACCGCGGAGCAGGTCCGGGTACTCGCCCGCCGCGGGGGGACGGACACGACCGTGGTGCTGGTACGCCGCGGTCTGCTGCGCGCCGACGTAGTGGACGGTGGTGACCCGTGGGTCGTGCTTGCCCTGCTGGACGAGCACGGTGCGCCGCAGGAGTGGGCGGGTGCCTTGGCCTCCCACCCTGATCCCCGCGTGCGTGAGCGGCTGGCCGGCGCTGCGCACACCCCGCCCGACCTGGTCGCCGCGCTGGCCCGTGACGAGAACGTCGGTGTGGTAGCGGAGGCGGCGCTGTCGCCTTCGTTGACGGCCGGGTTGGCGCGGTCGCTGGCCGGTCACCCTCATGCGGAGGTACGGCGGGCGTTGGCGCACAACGAGAAGACGCCACCCGGCGTGCTCGCCGCGCTGGTGGCAGATGGTGGCCACCCTCCCATACGTCACTGTGAGGCGTGCCCGGACCTGCCCGACCGGCGGGAGGACCGGTGGTGCACCGGTAGCCACGAGGGTGCCATCGTCGACATCCAGTGTGCGGCGCTGCGCAACCAGGCGACACCCGCCGACGCGGCGGCCAGCTTGGTGACGCATCCGGGCACGCTGGTGCGGTGGGCCCTGGCCAGCCGTGTCGATCTGTCCCAGGAGGTGTACCGCCGGCTGGCTACTGACCCGATACCGGGTGTACGGGCGGATGTGGCCGTCAATCCCGCCATCGATGAGTCGCTGATGCGGGACATGTCCGGTGACCGTACCCACGACGTGCAACGGCGGCTGGCGCACAACCCGAACGTACCGCTGGATGTACTGTCCCTTGTGGCTGGTGCGACCCGCATCGGGCCCACCCTCGTCTCACGCGTGGCCACGGCCAGCCTTGCGGAGGTGCACACCCCGGCGACCTCGTCGGTATCCGCAGTGCGGATGCTCGTCGCGCAGCGCCGGGACCTGCCCGATGATGTGATCCACGGGTTGGCCCGGGATCCGGACGCGAAGGTTCTCAAGTCGGTCGCGCCCAACCCCGCCGTGTCCGACGACGAGTTGCACGCCATGCTGACCCGGCACGGTCCCCGTGTGGCCGCCCGCGTGGCCCGCAATCCTCGCTGCAGCGAGGATCTGCTCTACCGGGTCGCGACGCTGACTCCACCGGTACAGAAGGCGTACCGCGAGATCGCTCGCCATCCGAACGCCACCTCCCGGGTACTCGAATTGTGCCTGCGCGACGATCAGGCCCGGCAGATCGCGGCGCGGCACCCCGCGCTGCCCGTACCTACGCTCCTGCGGCTCCTGGACGACGCGCGGCCGCGGGTGGTGGAGGCGGCTGCCGCCAACCCCGCCTTGCCCGAGCAGGCGATGCGCGCCTTGCTGGGCCAGTAGAATCTGGTGGTGCGCGAGCAGGGCGGCTGGCTAACGGACTCGGCATTGGAATGCTCGGCGGTCGTGGCCAACAACGCGATGAACCGCGAACGCGGGCTGGCGGGAGTCAACAGCTACACCCGGGAACTCGGGTTCAACCCGGTGGACGTGCTCACCACCCTCCTTTTCGCGAGTGTGTCGGGTACGGTCGCGTGGCTGGACCTGTGCTGCGGTAGCGGTCGCGCCCTCATCCAGGCCGCGCACCGGCTCCGCGGGCAGGCGCAGCGGGTACGCCTGGTCGGTGTGGACCTGGTCGACTTCTTCGATCCGGTACCCGCACCGGGTTCCGCCCTGGATCTGGTGTGCGCGCCCGCGTTGTCGTGGCAGCCGGACCGGCGATTCGACCTGGTCACCTGCGTACACGGGCTGCACTATGTCGGCGACAAGCTCACCCTGCTCGCCCGCGCCGCATCCTGGCTGACCGACGACGGGCTGTTCATCGCCGACCTCGACCTGTCGAGCATCCGCATGGCAGGCGGCAAACCGGCGGGCACGCCGCTCGTCCGAGAGTTGCGTACCGCCGGTTTCTCCTACGACCGGCGTCGCCGCGCATCCGCCGCACCGGTCGGGCGACCGTGACCCTGCCGTACGCCTATCTCGGCGCGGATGACGGCACCGGGCCCAACTACACCGGCCAACCGGCCGTCGACTCCTACTACGCCAGCACGCCAAGCGCAGACGCGTGAACCTGCCGGAACCCCCGCACGACATGGACTGCGCCGGCGCGGACGCCTCTGTCCAGTCGAGGCGGTGTCGATTCTCCCAAGGGGGTGTGCACCGGACCATCCTGCCGGACGCGAATCTCGTTCGGCGTGCGGTCGGTGCGGGTGAGATCGTGGTCGGGTGGTTGAGGTGTCCGGCGAGTTCGAGATTCATGTGACGGTGCTGCACGGTGCCGACGGGCTGGAGACGTTTGCGCGTCAGCACGGGGTGAAGTACACCCATATTGTGCTGGATCGCGGTTCGTGTCGGTCGCAGCCGATGCTGACCATTCCGGTGCGCGGCACGCTCGCCGAGGTGCGGGAGCTGGTCGCGGTGTGGCAGCAGCGGCTGCGAGATGCCAGGCTGTATGCGACCCGGGTGAAGATCGAAGCGGCGCCAGGCAACGCGGGTGTGCCGGCCGCCGACCAGGAAGCCCTGGCGCAGCCAACAGATCGGTACTTCGAGCATCACGCCAAGCTGCTGCTCCCCGACGTGTCGGTGCGGCGGCTGGTCGAGCTGGCCCGGCTGGTGAAGCCGCACCAGGCGCACCTGTCCCGCAACGCCCGGCGGGTGCGCGCCGACGGTGCGCAGGAACGCTTCGTGACGCAGCGATGCCACCGGGTGGGGCGGGACACCGCGCGGCAGCGGTTGGACAGACTGCTGGGCGACCTGCGGTCCAGCGGGTACTCCATTGTGGAGGTCGAACAGGAGTACGTGGTGCACGACACCGGAATCCATCTGGACTCCGGGTGGCTGCACCCGCAGGGCCGTGCCGACGACAGCATCCGGGCGGTGCTGGACCGGCAGGCCCCGGCTGGCACGCCCGGCTATCCGGCCACGTACCAACCGATCCCGCCGGAGGACGGCGTCTGGCAGCGCGGCGCGTTCGACCCGGCACTCAAACAGTTCGGGTACGCGTACCGGGCCGGGGAGCCCGAGTTCACCGACCCGGGCACGGGCCGGGCGTGGCGGGGCGCCCGGCTGGCGGCCATGCACCACCTGCTGGGCCTGGTGGCTGCCGCACCGTGGGCGGATCATCTGGTACTTCGCGGCAGCCTGCCGCTGCGCGCCTGGTTGGGTGAGGCGGCGCGGGAGCCGGGGGATCTTGACTTCGTGGTGGTACCGCACACCGTCACGGTCAGCAGCCCGGAAGCAGCGACGGTACTGGACGGGCTGGTCGAGGCGGTGCGCCGCCACCCGGGTGCGGGGTTGCACGCCGACAGGGTCGCGGTGGAGGACATCTGGACCTACGAGCGGGCATCGGGGCGCCGGCTGGTCTTCCCGCTCACCGCGACAGGGCTGCCGCCGGGCGCCGTGCAGGTCGACCTCGTGTTCAACGAGAAGTTGCCGCTACCACCCGAGCCGGTGCGGATACCACCGTCTGATGTGGAGATTGCCACGGCCACGCCCGAGCTGGCGCTTGCGTGGAAGCTGCTGTGGTTGGCTACCGACATGTGGCCGCAGGGCAAGGACCTCTACGACGCAGCCCTGCTCGCCGAGTACGTCGCCGTGCCCCTGGAGTTGGTACGTGACCTGCTGCGCCCAGAACTGGGCCAGGAGGCGGATTCCTTCACCGCAGCAACGGTACTCGGCTGGAACGTGGACTGGGACAACTTCCGCGACGAGTACCCGGCGGTGAAGGACAACGCCGAGCACTGGCAACACCGCCTCGCCCTGGCACTGGCCCCCGCCTTCGGCGAGTAACAGGGCCCCACTCTCTGGGGATTTGTGTGTCGTCGCATGGCCGCTCCGGGCCTGCCGCGTACCTGGCCGAGTCAGAGCCGGCCGCCAAGCCGTCACGCTCTGCAACAGCAAGCGGCTCTCGTCGAGCGGTCAGCGGCAAGAGAGTATGTCTCGCGCAGCCTGGCCGGACAGCGCGGGCAGGACCTGACAAGATTGGAAATGTGGAGCCAGCCCGGCTTGCATCCGTTACCGTGACCTCTATCGAGGTCTGCAACGGCGGAGCGCTGGTTCGCCTGCCCAACGGGTTCAAAGACCAGCATCAGCTATGACGCGATAACGCCGATCCCGGTCCGCGGTCACTTCGTCTCTTCGCAGGCTGGGATTCAACTGCGGTGTCATGCCTCGGCTGTGGTCGGTCGTCAACCGAGCCATCGCGGGGTGCACGCGCGACGGAACCTCTTGCTGCATTCGCAGAGCCGCCACCCGTAACGCGGGCGATCTTGATGTTCGGCTGCTGCAACCGATGTCAGACGTCGACCGCTCCGCGGAACGAGAATGCGCCGGTCGGTAGCCGGCTACCGAACCGATGCCCACATCAGCCACGGATGCAGTATTGACCGTTGGCGTCGTCATTTCGGCCGGTAGGTCAGCATCGGCGGAAACCGACGTCCACGAGGCGATGAGATGCGGTCTCGGTATACGAATGCCCTAGATTGGGGTATCTACTTTGAAACTGACTCGAACTGGTGCCACCGGCCCTTGCTCTGGAAGTATTGAGACGCCTGGGGCTGTTCGGTGAACTCCAGCAGGCCGCCGGTCTTGTCCTGCAGAAGCCGTCGAACTTCTGCCGGTGTAGCAAAGAAGAACTCGCGGCGCTCGTTGATGAAGTTCACGCGTCGTGCGGCTAGGGCCTTGTGCAACTCGTTTTCGAGGGTAACGGCGTCGCTGGAAAAGAACAGTGCATGCACATCGTATGGAAACGGCACGGATGCGTCGCTTAGCTCGCGAACCCGGTCGAGTGGTTCGAGCCGCCGGGTCATACCGATCTTCACGATGTTCGGCCCGAACGCTCCGATGTTGGAGATAACATAGACGTAACCAGCCCGTATGTTGGCGATGCGGTAGTCATTGGCTGCGATGGCGCTGTCGATCTCCGCCAGCCGGTTGGTCAACTCGGCAGCCGCTGCATTGTCGCCCGTGGCCTGTATAGCCTTCAGAGCGCTCTCGTAGTGAGCGCGCTCCTTCTCAAGGCGTTCGCGCTCAGCGGCCAGTTCCTGTTCGGCGCGCCGTTGCTCGCGTAGGAGTTCGCGCTGCTCGCGGGCTCGTTCGCGTTCCTCCTGGATCTTCATCTGGAAGTCGGCGGTCAGTTCGAGTTCCTTCAACCGGAGAGTGTGGTACTCCGGATTAACTCGCATCTCCATGATCATGCCGAGCTTCTCGATCGCGGCGACGGCGGACTCCAGGCGCTTCTTTGCGGTTCCGACGTTGCCTGAGCGCAAGGACCGGACGCAGTTGTCGGCTTCTGCGTTATACGCGCGCAGCATGAGTTTGGACAAGTCTGCGACCAGCTTGCGGCCCTTCGCGAGTGAGCCGGAGAAGGTGAACAGGTCCGCGGCAAGGACTGCCCGGCCGGATTTGATAATCTTGTCCATCTCCCGTTCGAGGCTGCGTAGCCACTCTTTGTAGCCGGCGGCGTCTTCGAGGGGATGGTGGTATCGGTAGATGCCGACATCCTGAAGTACTCGCTGGTCGTCGAGTTCGATCACGGTCGTGCTCGTGCCCGTGTTGGCACGAGCTAGGGCCTCCTCCAGTTCAGCGATGCGGGCAAGTAGTACATCGGTTCCGGCCGTGGCATTCGTGCCATGTGCTACTGCTCGTGCGGCGGGAACCGGATCAACGCGCTCTCCGTGGACGGGAGTCGCGAACAGTGGGGGCAGCGGCGACGAGGTTTCGTCAGCCAGTGAGTTGAGGCGGCGTGCTGCAGCAGGCGCATCCACACCGGCTCGTGTCGGGATGTGCTCCGATGCAGGCACCGTCGTCGCTCGAGTCAGCGCGGGGTCGTCCCAGGCGCCCGGTGTATCGGGGTCGTCTGGTAGCCACAGTTGCCACCCGGCGGGCGGCTGCGGCCAGGATGGGTCGGGACTCCACCCGGCGGGTGGGGTCCAGCCAGCTGGTGGTTGGGGCCAGCCTGGCGGCGGGTTGAACCGCATGACTATCTTCCCCTTACCCGTATGCCGGCTCTGGTGTCAGCCGGCGTGACGTCGAACGGAGACTTTGATAGCGCGGCTCCCAGGTGCACAAGCGTGGCGTGGGGTACAACGTGAGCGAGGTCGAAGGTCGCAAATGTATCGCGGTCGGCTGCAACGACGGCTAGCTGTACCACCTCGGGCTGTCCAGTCGCTGGTGCAATTTGGCTAGTACCCACTGTAAGTGCCACTGACCTGATCTTCCTAGCTCGGTCCGCCTCGAAGATCTCGTGCAGGGTCCGTAGCGCCACCTGCCACACAGCATTGGCGAAGCGCTCCTTTCGTTCCTTCATCGGCAACGCAATGGGCACGATCTCATCTTTGGCTTTGACGTAGCGGTATTCCTTAACCGCGGGGATACTGTGTGGCTCTGGAACGGTCACGTTGAGCGTGAGCTCGCGACTGCCAATGTCGAAGCTGTGATCGTAGGCGACCGGAAACGCGTCAGGGTAAATGGAGTTAGACAGCACGATGCCGACGTAGTCTCGAATGGCGGACTCGACGTCGAAGGCTAAATCATTGATGAACCGCGTCAGCTCCTGGTTGCGTGCCTCGGCATCCGCTTCCCGCTGTCGACATTGCTCCTGGTAAGCCGCCTCAGCCGTAGTCAATCTCCGGACTCGATCCTGCTCGGCCCGCTGCCGCCGCTCGAGTTCAGCTGCGTAGGCAGAACGTATCCGGCCGCAATGCTCATACCAGGCTCGGTGGGCCGCCTCATACGCGGCACGTGCCTGGGCTACCCCCTCGTCGTGACGCCTCTTGCCGCCGAACGCGCTCGACAGGCCCTTCGGCGCCGCCGGCTCCTGGTACATCGGTTCCGGCGGGTACACCGGCTGAGGTGCAGGAGGCACTGGCATGGCGAGCTGGCCGGGCTCGAACGGCGGGTGTTCTACGGTCCTGATCTTCAGCGACTCGAGGTCCACGTAGTCGTCAACATCCAGGGTAGACGCAAGCAGTCCGTCGATCTGCTCGTACAGCCCAGTGAGATCTGCGTTCATTGCGACCACCTCAGCCATACGCGCCTCGACGTGCATACGTGCGGCGACCTTCTGCGCCTCGGCCCGCTCGGCAGCATTCGCACGGGCTGCTGCCGCCGCCGCTCTCTGAGCGTCCTTGTACGCGCGCTCCGCTTCACGCTGCGCAGCTGCCTGAGCCCGGGCGGCCGCCGCCACCTGCTGTCTACGACGCCTCTCGGCCTGCTGGGCTTGGTAGTTCAATTCGGCGAAAAATCCCCGACGTGCCACTTCAACCCCCATTGATCTGGTGCGCCAGCATTATCGAGATCGCGGAAAGCGGGCACATACAACTCACCTACCATCCCTGCAGTTCCACGAATACGCAGATGCACTCCCAAGGATAAGCCGGGACGAGGCCCGAGGAGACCGCTCAAGGCCGCCTGACCGGACGCTACTCGTGTGGCGCGTCCCTCACGTCGACGCCTGTAGACCGAACGAGCGACGGGCGCAACGCTACCGCGCTTGCATGGCCAAGTGAAGGCATGGACACCTGCGGGTTCCATCCGCCCACCGCTGGCGACCGGCCCCCGCGAGACGAGCAGTGGGAGGCCGGTTAGGTCGGGTATGGGGTGGGTCGCTCAGTGCCCGTTGATCTCGGTGCTGGAGCGGCATGCCTCGGGTGGGACGGCGTTCCACGGACATATCCCGGTGATGAGGGCGACTGCGGCTCGGCTTGGGCGGTCGATAGCTACGCGGACTGCTCGGCGGACGGGGCGAAGTCGTTGACGCTTGCTGACTACCCCGCGATCACGACTCATCTGGCGGGAGGCGCTCGGAGTGAATGGTTAGCCGGCAGGCTCGGTCGTGCTCGCCGCACTCGCCCCCCCACAAGGCTGATCGGCGCTTACGCCTGCAAGTGCGACAACACCTGGTAAGTACCCCTTCGCCGACGCCTCAATCAGTGACAGTCTCTTCGGCGTAGAAGCGGCCTGTTTCCGCTAGAATTTGGCCCCAATTGCCGCCGCGGCCCTTCGCCCCGCAGCCTCTAAGTCATCCACGAGCCTGAGTCCGTCCTTGAGATCCATGCGTCCACTACCGGCTTGCTTGATCAAATTTTGGACGCCTTCTAATTCTTTGAGTGCGTGACGCCCGGATCTTCCAGAGTCTCCGCCCATCTCGAGTTGACGCACAGCTTCCCGCATGACGGCAACTACCCGGCTAACTGTGGCGTCGAACAGCGACTGGAATTTCTCATTCGCCTCCTTCTCTGCAGCCGACTTGCAATGGCTGATACCGGAAAAAGCCGCCAGGTTTGCCGCCTTCCAGCCGTCGTCGGGGCTTTGATCCGCTACCGCAGCGAACATCTTCACAGCGCTTACAGCGTCCTGTATGCATGCGAAGAATACAAAGGGCGCCCCCTTTCCCTGTCGCTCGGCTCTTTCGAGCAGACCCACGGCATCCTGCGTCGACCTGAGCGCAAGTTCTCTATAGGGACCCCCGACCCGGGCGGCCGCACCAGATACCTCAAATGCTGAGCTAACGATATCGCTCACGGCTTTGAGGAAGCTCAAGAAGGAACGCGCCGGGAGGTGCCTTTCCTTAATGTACTCTCTTAACCTTTCGTCCAATTCGGGATCTCGATATTCTAGCGGCAAATCCGCATTCGCTGCACAATCGCTTAGCCGAAGGAATACCCAGCCCGCTGGCGGTGGGCCCCATGCGACATCCGGCCGCCAGTCCGACGTCGGTGTCCAACCTTCTGGCGCTTCCGGCCAGTTGGGCGGAGCCGTCCACCGAAGCCCTGTTGCAACGAAAAGATGCGGACCTTCTGAGTGAACGCTCGACATGTTGCCGAGCGTACCCCTGTTAGCTAGTTCTTTGAACAAGAACCCTCGGAGTCGTGGCGGATGACTGCGAACCTGAGAGTCAATCAAATTAGCTCGCTAGCCTAAGTGGCGACGCCTTTCACCGTCCAACGCATGTGACTCTGGTGCACTCATCTCGGCGGATGAATGCGTCGAACCGTACGTCTGCTGGCGGCAGACCGCGGAGGCACCCGAACGTCTGGGCGAAGTGCGAGTATCAGGTATGGCCGTAATCAAGGTCGTGCGAGGCGACATCACCCGTCAACAGGTCGACGCGATCGTGACCGCCGCCAACGAGTCCATGCTGGGCGGTGGCGGAGTTGACGGCGCCATCCACCGCGCGGCCGGCCCACAACTCGCCGAAGCCGGCGCCCTCATCGCCCCCTGCGACCCGGGCGACGCCAAGGCCACCCCCGCCTTCAACCTCGACCCGCCGGTACGCCACATCGTCCATACCGTCGGCCCCATCTGGGAGGGCGGCGAGTACGGCGAAGCCGAGACCCTCGCCTCCTGCTACCGCCGCAGCCTCGAAGTCGCCGACCAACTCGGCGCGGCCAGCATCGCCTTCCCCGCCATCGCCACCGGCGTCTACGGCTACCCACCCGACCAGGCCGCCCGCATCGCCGTCGCCACCCTGAGCCACGCCCCGACCAAGGTCGCCACCATCCGCCTGGTCGCCTTCGACCAGCAGACCTACGACCTACTCGCCACCGAGCTCAATACGTACAAGATCAGGAAGTAAGCGCAGCCACCCAGTACGTCTGCTTGTGCCCTCGGGCGTCGAACTCCGCAGCCAGTTCCTCGGCCGCCGCCCGCGAGTCCCGCCGAGCCACCTCGTACCGGTTCCCGTTGTCATCCTGCCGCCACCCGACCGCGTGCAAGCCGGCGCCGAGTATGAAGACGCGGCCGGCAAGGTGATCTTCAGATTCACCCTCGTGGGCTCAGGTGCGCCATAGCCACCTCGTGACCACCGATGACGACCAGGCACAAGAAGAGATCAACAAAGCCGGCAGCAATCAATGAACCCCGATGCGGGCTCCCCGTGTGGTCCGCAGACCCGAGGATGCCGACGGTGGAGCACCGTGGCCACCCAGGGCCAAACCCGTTTGCCCAGCCAGGTACCCTAGTCCCCGTCCGCCCTCGTAGCTCAGGGGATAGAGCAACGGTTTCCTAAACCGTGTGTCGCAGGTTCGATTCCTGCCGGGGGCACCAAGGACTTATCTTTCGAACCTCGGACCCAATGATCTTGGCCGAGGTTCTGCGCGTGGTGCCACATCTGGGCTATGAAGCCTTCGGCGTGGAGCGTGGCCCAGGGTTCGTGCAGATCGGCCGCCGCGACGGTCACAGTGTCCTCATCGACGAGGTCGATCAATAGTTGCTTGAAGAAGCACTGGTTGATGAGACGGCGGACGTGGGCGTCGCCGAGCCGGTAGACCTCGGCGACGCGGCTGGCCAGGTCGAGAGCTGCGTTCAGGCTGGCCTCGATGCTCTCGAAGACGGCTTCCGCGGCAGCGAGGATGGCTTTGGCGCGCTTGATCTCGGCGGCGATGCGATTCTGCTCCTCGCGGGCGATGTCGTCGGGGATGGCGCCGGTGACGACGGCGCGGGCGAGGCGGCGGCGCTCGTGCTCCAGTTCATCCAGGCGCTTCTTGGCATAGGTGATCTCGGGTTCGGCCTGGTGCTGCTGGTGCTCCAGTTCGGCCCGCAGCCCATCGCGGATGATCGGGTGAAGCTCCTCGGGTAGCTGGATGGTGCGGTAGTAGCAGACGATCGCCTGCTCGATACCGGCCACGGGCAGATACGGCAGGTCGCAGTTGGTACGGCGTTGGTGGCGCCCCAGGCAGAAGAAGTACAGGTACTGGCCCCGAGCGTTGGTTAGGCAGAGCCGGGAGCCGCAGCGGGCGCAGTAGACGGTCGACTTGAGGTAGTGGCGGTAGGTGCGCTGCTTCTCGCCAGCGCTGTGGGAGCGAAGGACTTCTTGGACCCGCTCGAACAGGGCTTCGGGAATGAGGGGCTCATGGCGGCCTTCGTACTCGACGCCCTTGAAGGTGACACGGCCGATGTAGTAGCGGTTAGTGAGCATGTGGGCGATCTGCGAAACCTGCACTGGGCCGGGCAGCTTCTTGCCGTGAGGCAGGGATTTGAGACCTTTGGCGCCGAGGGCATCGGTGAGAGTGCGGACGGTCCACTCTCCTGTCGCGTAGACCTCAAAGGCCCAGCGCACGAGCCGTGCTCGGTCGGGGTCGACGATCACTACCCGGACCTCTCGACCGGTGTCGAGGCGCTTGCGGGTGTTGAGGTAGCCGATGGGTGCTCGGCCTGGCGTACCTCCGACCTTTGCCTTCTGGGTCATGCCTTTGAGGGCCTCGGTGGCCAGGTTGCGGCTGTAGAACTCGGCGATGCCGGCCATGATGGCGTGGAGGAGCTGGCCACCTGGGGTCTCGTCGATGTTCTCCTTGACCGAGACGAGTTGCGCTCCGGCGGCTCGGAGCTCGAACAGGGTGTTGGCGTCGTCGCGGCGGTTGCGGGCGAACCGGTCGACTTTGTCGAGGATTACGTAGTCGATGTCCCCGTGCGCCTTGACGAAGCGCAGCATGCGCTGGAACTCGGGGCGATCGGCGGTCTTGGCACTCTCGCCCCGGTCGACGAAGACCTCGATGACTTCCGCGCCGAGAGTGTCGGCCTTGCGTCGACATGCCTCCTCCTGAGCTGGCAGCGAGTAGCCGTCCGGGTCGTCGTCCTTCTCGGCCTGTTTGGCGGTCGACACCCGCAGGTAGATGACGGCCCGCTT
>DATEJJ010000587.1:0-3624 GCA_035278125.1 Rugosimonospora sp. | reverse complement strand
CGCACCGTGGGCGGGCTGGTCACCGCCGTCGACGTCGAGCCCACGAAACTCGCCCTGGCCGAACAGCTGGGCGCCGACCAGGTGGTCAACGCCCGCACCGAGGACCCGGTCGCCGCCATCCAGGCGGTCGGCGGCGCCGACGTGGCGGTGGTACTCGCCGTGTCCGCGAAGGTGTTCGAGCAGGCGTACGCGTCGCTGGCCCGCGGCGGGCGCCTGGTCTGCGTCGCGCTGCCCGCCGGCGGCACCATGCAGATACCCATCTTCGACACCGTGCTGGGCGGCAAGTCCGTCATCGGCTCCATCGTCGGCACCCGCCAGGACCTCGCCGAGGTCTTCGCGCTGCACGCCGCCGGCCGGACCCGGGTCATCACCCAGACCCGCAAACTCGACGAGGTCAACGAGTGCTTCGCCGACATCCTCGCCGGACGGGTACCCGCCCGCCTGGCCTTCACCTTCTGACCGAAACCGGCCATCGGCCAGCAGCAGCCGCGCCAGCGCGGCCGAGGCGCTGGGGGGTGCCCCGGGCGGTCGCGTTCAACCCCGTTCCCGGCGACCCGTCGGACACCGGCCAGCCGAGGCGGCGCCGGGGTCGTTGCGGTACGGGGCGCCGTAAGTGGCGGTGCCGCTGGTGCCGTCGAGTTCGGCGACCGCGGTGACCACGAAGCCTCGGCGGCACCACGACCGCCCACCCAGACCAGCTGCCCCCGTAGCGCTGCGGTGCCTCACCGGCCCCGGGAACCGCCGTTGACCGGTGGGGTGTCTGTCGGCCTGGCCGCTGCCAGTGTCTGGTGCACCTGGACGAGGAGCCGGTCCGCGGTGAACGGCTTCTCCAGCACTCTGGCCGCGTTGTCCAGCAGGTGCGCCGCGTCGAGTTGGCCGTCAGGGTAGCCGGACATGTACAACACGGGCAGGTCGGGTTGCTGCTGGTGCAGCCGCTCGGCGAGCCGGGGCCCGGTCATGTCCGGCATGACGACGTCGGTGAGCAGCAGGTCACAACCGTGCTCGGCGTACAGGTCCAGGGCCGCGGCCGGCCCGGGCGCCGACAGGACCCGGTACCCGCCACGGTCGAGGATGCGGGCGACACCCTGCCCGAGCACCACCTCATCCTCCACGACCAGCACGGTCTGGCCCTGCCCACGCGGCACCAGGACCGGCGCCGTCTCGGTCACCGTCGAGGCATCGGCGTCGACCAGGGGAAGGTAGACCCGAAACGTGGTGCCCAGGCCGGGCTCGGAGTACACACTGATGCTGCCGCCGGCCTCGGTCACGATGCCGTACACGGTCGCCAGGCCCAGCCCGGTGCCCTGCCCACGCGGCTTGGTGGTGTAGAACGGCTCGAAAACTCGGGCAGCCACCTCCGCACGCATCCCGCAACCGGTGTCGCTGACCAGCAACCGCACGTACCGCCCGGCCGCGGGTGGCGGCTGCAGCGATGCCTGGTCGTCGTCGAGGTCCGCGGCTGCCGCCTCGATGACCAGTGTGCCCCCGTCGGGCATCGCGTCGCGGGCGTTGACCGCCAGGTTCACCAGGATCTGCTGCACCCGCCCCGCGTCGGCATAAACCATCAACGGCACCGCGCACGGCACCGCCACCAACTCGATGTGCGCCCCGATGGTGCGTGCCAGCAGGTCCCGCGCCTCCGCAACCGACGCGTTCACGTCGAGCAGCTGCGGGCGCACCGTGTCCTCCCGGGTGAACGTCAGCAACTGGCGGGTCAGCGCCACCGCCCGTTCGGCGGCGACCCGCACCCGGACCAGGTCGGCGACGACCGCCTCGGCCCCACCCTCACCGGCCCGGTCCGCGGCGAACGCGGTGTAGCTGAGAATGATGCCCAGCAAATTGTTGAAGTCGTGCGCCACACCCGCGGCCAACTGCCCCAGGCTGGCCATCCGCTGCACCTGCTGGGAACGCCGCTCGGCGGCCAGCCGCAGCCGCTCGGCGTCTTTGGTGGCGCTGATGTCCCGGCAGATCGACGAGATCCCCACCACACGCCCATCGTCGTCGAGGATCGCCGACACGGTCATCGACACATCCATGACGTGACCATCCTGATGTACCCGCTGGGTTTCGTACCGGATGTGCCGCTCCCCGCCCAGAATCCGCGCCGGTATCTCCCGGGCATCGGCGCCATCCGCGCCCGCGGGCCGGACCTGGGCGTGGAAGGCCGAACTCTGGGCGCCGATCATCTGTTCGGCCCGCAACCCGTAGACCTGCTCGGCACCGGAATTCCACGCCGTGATCGTCCCGTCCAGTTTCACCGCGATGATCGCATCCTCGGAATGCTCCACGATCGCCGCGAACGCCCGCCGGTGCCCCTGCGCGCGGCTCTCCGCCCGCTGCAGACTCCGCACCCGCCGGGCCACCACCACACTGACCGCCGTGACCGCACCCGTCGCGACCAGATACAGCAGATGATGCTTTGTCGCCCAGATCCCATCCGGCCACCACGCCAGCCCACTGATCAACGCCGACGCATACAGGCCCACGGCGACCACCACCCGGGGCCGGCCGGCCACCGCGGCCAGACACGGCCCCACCGCCAACAGACCCGCCAGCACAAGACCAGGCCCGGTGACGGCATCCAGCACGGCCAAACCACTCACCGTCGCCAGCGCGATAGCACCCGCCGGGACACGACCCGCACCGCCCGCCCGGCCGCCGACAAGCCGCCGAGCCCACTCAGCAACCCCGCCGACGAAGTGGTGTCGCACGTCGACCTGCTCCCCCGGCGAGACCGCTCAGGTCCCAGACCCGAGCCAAGATCCGCTCCTCTCCCGCACTATAGCCCCGATCCTGGCCCAGGACAGTGCGTATGAGGCAAAGGGCAAGGACACGTTGCGGGACCGCCCGGACCCGGCGGCAAAGGCGACCTCGTCTTCGCCGACGCAGACCTGGACACCGCCGTCGACCGGCCCAGCAAAGCCATATTCACCAGCACACCTCGCGGCGGCAGACCCGGTCAGCGTGGATGCGGGAGGGACGAGGTCTTGCACCGCGCGATCATCTGGGCCATCGCGTTGGTGAAGCGGTCGCGGTCGTCGGGTGTGAGCGTTTCGACGAGGAGGCCCAACTCCGCCGACACTTCGGCGTGGAAAGCGGCGGCTGCCTTACGGCCGGCGTCGGTGAGGGTGACCTGCAGCGCGCGGCGGTCGCCGGGTACGGGTGCGCGCTGGGCGAGGCCGCGTCGCTCGGCACGGTCCATGAGGCCGGTCAGTGCCGCCTTTTCCACGCCGAAGTGCTGGGCCAGTTCCGCCATGCCGCGCGGGCCGCCCAGCAGCACGCACAGGAGCTTAGCCTGCACCGGGGTCAGGTCGTGGCGCTCCGAGATGCACGCGTAGATGCCCTGCACCACGCCGGTGAGTTGGACCAGGCCAGTGGCGGCGTCCATGTACCCGCCGGGCGCGCAGCCCGACCCGGGCGGCATGGCCGTGGTTGCCGTCACTTGCGCTGTCTTCCGCACGGCGCTATGGTACACGACAGAGATAGTTAATGCCATGTACAGTATGGCTGATTAACGAACTGGAGAAGGTGGCCCGGTGTCGTTCGATGAGGAAGAGGTCGCCTACCTGCGGTCGCGGCGGCCGGCCCGCATCGCCACCGTCTCCACCGACGCCCAGCCCGACG
>DATEJJ010000586.1:0-12216 GCA_035278125.1 Rugosimonospora sp. | reverse complement strand
TGGTCCAGGACCATGGCGACGAGCAGGGCCAGCGGGCTGCTCTGCAGCAGCTCGTTGGCCTTGGCGTCGATCGGCAGCGACAGCGGCACGGCGACCTCCCAGCGACACGGGGTTCGCTCCACATTCTGCCCCCGCCGCCGGGGCAGCGGCGTCGGGCCCCCGCCGGTTTCCCTGGGAGTCAGGTTGCGTCGATGCGCTCAGAGGCTGCTGATGACGATCTTGTCGATGGACGGCGCCGGGCCGTCGGGGTTGGCGAACGTGATCGGGTTGATGCCCTTCTGCAGCGGTATGGCCACCGCCTTGCTGGCGCAGCAGGTCGAGCTGCCGTTCACGGTGACGGCGAACGAGCCGACCGTGGCGATGGTGATGTAGACGGTACGGCTCTGTTGGTTGTCGATGTGGACATAGAAGAAGCGAAGGGTGTACACGCCGTTGGCGGGGACGCTCACCTGAGTGAAGGTGAGGGTACCCGGGCCGTTCGGGTCATCCCACTCGCCGATGTTCCGCACGATCCGCCCACCGGAGGCGCGCGCGTAGTCGGTCACGAACGCGGAGCCGCTGAGCACGTTTGCGGCCGCCTCGGCCTCGTACGTGACGCCTTGCCCGTTCAGGCCCTGCCCGTTCTTCCGGTTCGGGTTCGGCACCGCTTTACGGGTGGGTACCGGATTGCCCATGGCCGGAACGGTGGAGGCGGGGCCGATTGTCGGCGCTGTCGGTTGTGGGTTCGCCCCCACGGAGACACCGGGCGCACCCATGCCGTTGGGCGGAACTGTCGCGCCGCGCCGTACCGGCATCGACGCGACGACAATCAACACCGCCAGCGCGACACTCACCGCGGCGAGCGCAGCGCCGATGACGGGCCAGTGCCGGTCGGCCACGCGGTCAGCGCGGCGCAGCCCGCGGTACCGGCGGTCCTGCGCGAACTCGCCGAGGTAGCGCTCACCACCTCCGCTGGAAGGTGCCGGCGGTGCCGGTTGGCGTATCTGCTGTTCGTTTCTCTCTAGGGTCGTGGTCTTTTCGCCGAAACCGATTACGTCTGGAGACCTTTCGAGAGCCTCCGGCCAAGCGAACTCGGGCCAGGCGAACTTGCGGCCCAACGTGTTCTCTCCGGGCGCCCCGCGATCCGGGGCGGTATCGTCCTCGGACGACCTGCGCCCCTGCGGGGTGCTGTCGTCGTTGTCGTTGTTGTCGTCGTCATCAGCTTTCATCGCCGATCACATGCCCTTCGTGCGGTCACCCACTTCGCGCACAAGGACCGTGGTCTTCCTCCGCCCCCCTCGGCGACCGACCCGGTTACTCGCGGCGCTGACCGAACTACCGACAGGCAGATTCAGTCAGACGTCTTCGAACGTTGTCGAATGCCGGCGTCACAAGCTGTCCACAATGGAGGGCACACTGCCTGGTTGTCCACCCTCACCGAGTGTTGGCTTACGGCGCACGACTGTTCACGCTACATGAATATCACTTGTATTGCCCCACGGGAAGAGTCGCCAACCCCATCGACGGCATTCTTTCTGTGAACGGTAAGACTCTGTCGGTCACCAAGAGGTTGCTCCGGATGTTACCGGCGCCGCACGAATGGGAACTCTGCGTCGAGCTTGGCGCAGTCGCGCCACGAGACATGGTGACGCCCTGTCGGGCAGGTTTCAACTCCATGTGGTGGATTTTCGCGCCTGGCGCAGGTGTCGCTCGGAGTGAACAGTCCACAACGGACCGAGGTCGCGGTCGATCCGTGACCCGGCCGCCCCTTCCGTCCTGAGTTGTGACTCAGTCCGCCGGGTGCGAGGCGTGCCGCCACACGCCCGATATTACGGCCGTGACCTGCGCGAACCACACATTCCCGGATTGGGTGCCGGTTACCCCGAAACCGATGTGCGGCATCGTGCGTATAGCTTGCGTGGTCGTGCCCTCGACGCCAACCGGGAGTTCGTCTACGAACCCGCCAAGCACCGGACCGGCGATGTCCAGGTGCTTGATTTCCGCGGCCCCGAACCGGTCGCCACCGGTACGCTCGCGTGCGACCTGCGTGGTGGCTTGGAAAGACTGTCGATTCTCGTACTGGCGTTCGAACCGGACCTGGCGGTCGACGCGCCGGATATGAGTATTAGTCATTTCCCCATGGGTGCCTGTCAATCGCTAGTTCGCGTGCGCCTTCGTCGCGAAGATGAGGTTCACTTCGAATCCAGCGAGCGCGCAACCCGGCCCCGCACCGGCCCGCATGCTGAGTGTGCCGACCGGCATGCGCTGTGCCGCCCACGCGTCGAGTTCGACCGAGAGGCGCCGCTGTCCGGTGAACACGACATCCTCCGAGCGGCAGGCGTCACGCGGCCCGGACGTGACCACGTCCACCCCGCTGGAGGTGGGCGCTACCACGTTGACCGCGAAGTAGTTCGGGTTGTACAGCTCCGCGGTGACGGGGATGGAGTGTCCCGGAGACAGCACGCCCGGATCGACGTACCCGGTGGCGGGTAGCGGGGGTCCGGACGGCAGCGTCGCGGTCGGATCGGTACCGGCACCCGAAAACGTCCACGCGACCCATGCGGCGGCCCCGCCCACGGCGAGCGCGGACACGACAGTCAGCCCGCCGGTGCGCCTGCTGATCCTCCACACGCCGCCCAAGGTACCGGCCGGCCTGGTCCGTTCGGCCACATTTCAGGACCCGACACGGGGCCCGGGCGTGGCGGAGATGAGCGTGCCGCGCTTGTCGCACAGCCGGGCCAGCTCGAACACCAGACCTTCACGATTCGTGTACGGGTCGAGTTCGGAAACCTCCTCCGGATCCAGCGGCGGTACCGCCACGTGCGAGATGAGCGGGTGCAGTGGCCGGTCGTCCCGCTCCCCCGCGCCGAACAGCTCTTCGTGCAGCTTCTCGCCCGGGCGCAGCCCGGTGTACACGATGTCCACACTGGACTCCGCGTACTCGGCCAGCTGGCGGGCCACCTCGGCGATGCGTACCGGCCGCCCCATCTCCAGTACCAGCGCCTCGCCGTCCCGGCCGATCGCGGCGGCCTGGATGACGAGCTGTACCGCCTCCTGGACGGTCATCAGGTAGCGGGTGACCTCCGGATGGGTGACGGTGACCGGTCCACCGGCTGCGATCTGCGCGCTGAACGCGGTCAGCACCGAGCCGCGGCTGCCCAGCACGTTGCCGAACCGCACGTTCAGGAAGGTGCCTTCGCTGGCCGTGCTGGCGTACGCGGTGAGCCGTTCGGTGATGCGCTTGGAGTAGCCGAGCACGCTGGTCGGGTTGGCCGCCTTGTCGGTGGAGATGTTCACGAACTTCTCCACCCCGCGCGCCGCCTCCAGCACCGCCTGGGTACCCCAGATGTTGCTTTTCACCGCCTCGCCCGGGTGCCGCTCCAGCAGCGGCAGGTGCTTGAGCGCGGCCGCGTGGAACACGACCTGGGGCCGGCGGGTGGCGAAGATGTGCCGGATCCGCTCCGCGTCCCGCAGGTCCGCCAGGATCAGGTCGGCGCTGTCCAGCAGCGCCCGGCCGCGCAGCGACAGCTGCACCGCGTGCAGCGCCGACTCGTCGCGGTCGAGCATCATCAGCTCCGCCGGGTTGAACCGGTCGATCTGGCGGCACAGCTCGGACCCGATCGAGCCGCCGGCCCCGGTCACCAGCACCCGCTTGCCGGTGAGGTATCCGGCGATCGACTCCAGGTCGGTCTCGATCTGGTGGCGGCCCAGCAGATCGCTCACCTGGACGTCGCGCACGTCGGCCACACCCACCTTGCCGTCGAGCAGTTCACTCACGGACGGCAGCACCTTGAATGTGGCACCGGCGTCCAGCGCGATCCGGCGGATCTCGCGGACCAGCTGCGCGTCCGCGTTGGCCACGGCGAAGATGACGGTACCGGCGCCGGTGCGCGCGATGGCCGCGGGGATGTCGTACCGGCCGCCCAGCACCCGCACACCCTGCACCCGCAGGTGTCGCTTGTCCGGGTCATCGTCGATCAGCCCGACCGGCACGTACCGCCCGCGCGGGTCGCGCACCATCGAGCGCAGCAACTGGTGACACGCGTCGCCCGCGCCGAAAAGCAGCACCGGCGCCGCGCGGCGGGCGTCCGGCCGCAAGGTCCGCTCGTGCTGCAGGCGGCGCAGGTACCGCGCACCGAGCATGAGGACCAGGGCGAAGGCGGCACCCACCACCGGGGCGCTCGCCGGTACCGGCCGGTCGCGCAGGGCGGCATCGGCGGCCAGCAGCACCAGGGCCGCCACCAGCACGGTGATGGATACCGCGCGGACCTCCTCGAAGGTGCCGAAGGCGTACCGGCCCCGGTACAGGAACTGCATGTGCCCGATCGCGCTGTGCAGCAGGAGTGCGGCCACCACGACGCCCGTCGTTCCGGCGATTTCCGCCATCGTGAGGTCGAACTCGTACCGGGCGAATATCGCGCCGGACAGACCGAACGTCCACGCGACGGCATCCACCGCCCAGGCCACCAGGGAGCGTAAGCGCTGGTCGCGCCGCGATAGATGCATCTAGTCCTCAACACGAAAGCGTGAATTCATCTGCCCGGGTGCCGAAAGCGTCTGGTGCTTTCAGCCGTCATCGGATGAACGGTCCTCCGTTAGATGTAACGAAGCGTCTGAACGATATCAGTATTTGTGTGGTGGTAAGGTCCGTTACAGCGCTTTTAGGGTGATTCTTTCAGCCGCACACCGGTGGGCGACCTGACTCGTTGACCGGTGGGTCGCCGCGGATCGCGGCCCGCGCGTACCGCAACCGAGGAGGGCCTGCCGGATGGACCTGCGCGACTACCTGCGCGCCGTACGCAAGCGCTGGTGGCTGGTGTTGGGTTCGGTGCTGGTGGCACTCGGTACGGCCATGGTGGTCACCGCGATGACCCCGCCCCGGTACGCCGCCTCCGTCACCTTCTTCGTCAGTACGCAGACCAACGGGGTCGCCGACGCGTACCAGGGCAGCCTGTTCTCGCAGCAGCGGGTCAAGTCCTATGTGGACCTGCTGGGCAGCGACCGGCTGGCGCGCTCGGTCGTCACCGACCCGGCCGCCACTGCCACCGGGCTGACCGCGAACCAACTGCAAGCAGAGATCAGCGCGCAGGCGCTGCCCGACACCGTACTGCTGCAGGCGACCGTCACCGATCGCAGCCGTACCCGTGCCCTCCAGCTCACCGAGGTGCTCGCCACCCGGTTCATCGCGCTGGTACAGACCCTCGAAACGCCACCGGGAAAGACCACGACGACGGTACGCGTGGAGGTGGTCGCCGGGCCGAAGGTGGGTGCGGCGCCGGTCTCCCCCACGCCGGTACGCAACGCCGCACTCGCCGCGGTACTCGGCCTGGTCGCCGGCGTCGGGGCGGCAGCGCTCCGCGAGTCGCTCGACACGACGGTGAAGACCGCCGAGATGCTCCACGAGTTGACCGGGGCGCCGGTGCTGTGCGCGGTGCCGTTCGATGTGCGGGCGAAGAAGGCACCACTCATCATCGAGGGCAGTGCCCGGTCCGCGCGGGCGGAGGCGCTGCGGCAGCTGCGTACCAATCTGGAGTTTGTCAATGTCGACGAGCCGCCGCGCAGCATCGTCGTCACCAGCGCGGTGGCCAACGAAGGCAAGTCCACCACCGCGTGCAACCTGGCCATCGTGTTCGCCGAGGCCGGAAAGCGGGTCATCCTGGTCGACGCCGACCTGCGCCGGCCGCGCCTCGCGGAGTATCTCGGCCTGGAGGGTGCGGTCGGCCTGACCAACGTGCTCGCCGGCCAGGCGGCGGTGGACGACGCGCTCCAGCAGTGGGGTACCAGCGGCATCACCGTGCTGCCCAGCGGCTCCGTGCCGCCCAACCCCAGCGAGCTGCTGGGCTCCCGCAACATGGCCGAACTGCTGGCCTCGCTGGGCCGCGGCTTCGACATCGTCCTGGTCGACACGCCGCCGCTGCTGCCCGTCACCGACGCCGCGGTAGCAGCGTCCCGTGTGGACGGTACCGTGCTGGTGTCGCGCTGCGGGCGGACCACGGCCGCGCAGGCCCGGGACGCCGCGGCCGCCCTCGCCGCCGTGGACGCGCAGGTGCTCGGCACCGTGCTGAACATGGCCCCGGGCAACGGTCCCCGCGGCTACTCCTACTACGAATACGCCGAGCGTGAACCGGGGAAGCCGGGATCCGCCGGCCAACCTACCATCGTCCAACAGCCGGTGGGCAAGAAGCAGACCGACAGAGTCAGGCCCGGGCGATGACGTCGAGCACCCGCTGGATCTCGTCCGCGCACGCCCGGAAACCCTCCACCGGACCGGAGACCGGATCCACCAGTTCGTCGTGTTCCGGGCCGACCGGCTGCTCCCGTACGCCACGCACGCGGTCGAGCAGCCCGCGCAGATCGCCGCCGCCCGGCCCGGTCGCCGCGGCCAACCGCCCGAACTGCCGCAGCGTGAACGTGCGCCGCGCCGCCGCCGGCAGCAGCGTGACCGCCGCCGCCCGCTGGTTCCGCGACATGGTCAATACCAGATCCGCCGCCGCGAGCAGTTCCGGCACCAGCGGCCGGCTGGCGTGTGGTGTGGTGCCGGCGCCGCGCTCCGCGAGAATCTGGCGCGTGTACTCGTGCATCTCGGCGCCGTGCCAGGCGTGGGTACCCGCGCTGGACACGTCGGCGCCGAGGGTCCGGCGGGCCAGGCGCTCCGCCATCGGCGAGCGGCAGATGTTGGCGTGGCAGACGAAAAGGATCGCGAAGCGGTCGCCGGGCATACGGCACGATAGCGCGAGCCGGAGCGCCCGGCGATGAGTGGCCGGATCTACCTGTCCGCACCCGACATCGGCGAGCTGGAGGAGACGTTTCTCGTCAAGGCCGTCCGCTCCGGTTGGGTGGCACCCGCCGGACCCGACCTCGACGCCTTCGAACACGAGATGGCCGAACGGATCGGCGTACCGTACGCCGTCGCGGTCAGCTCCGGTACCGCCGCCCTGCACCTCGCGCTGCTCGCACTCGGAACCGGTCGCGGACACGTCGTCGTGGTACCCACGCTCACCTTCGCCGCCACCGCCAACGCCGTCGCGTACACCGGCGCCGAACCTGTGTTCGTGGACTGTGATCCGCTCACCGGCAACATCGACCCGAACCTGCTCGCCGAGCTGCTCCCCGCGCTGCGCCGCGAGGGGCGTACCATCGCGGCCGTCATCCCGGTCGACATGTTCGGCCGCTGCGCCGACTACGCCTCGCTGCTGCCGCTGTGCGCGGCGCACGGCGTACCCGTGCTGGAGGATGCCGCCGAAGCACTGGGCGCGACGTATGACGGGCGGGCCGCCGGCTCGTTCGGTGCCTGTGCCGCGCTCTCCTTCAACGGCAACAAAATCATCACCACGTCGGGCGGCGGCATGCTGCTCACCACCGAAGAGTGGCTCGCCGCGCACTGCCGGTACCTGTCGACCCAGGCGCGCCAACCCGTCGTCCACTACGAGCACCTCGACATCGGATACAACTACCGGCTCAGCAACCTGCTCGCCGCCGTGGGCCGGGCGCAGCTGCGCCGGCTGGACGCGATGATGGAGCGGCGGCGCGCGCTGCGCGAGCGGTACGCGAAGCTGTTCGGCGGCGTACCCGGCACCCGCCTGCTCGGCGCGGACGATCCGGAGGCGAACTGCTGGCTCACCACGGTCGTGGTCGATCCGGCGGCGGCCGGTTGGTCGGCCAGGGACCTGGCGGCGCATCTGGCCAGATACGACATCGAGACGCGACCGGTGTGGAAGCCGATGCACCTGCAGCCGGTGTACGCCGCCGCGCGCGCGATCGTGACGGGTGCGGCGCATCGACTGTTCGAGACCGGGCTGACACTGCCGAGCGGATCCTCGCTCGGCGAGCTGGACGTGCGCCGCGTCTTCGACACCATCCACGAATTCCTGGAGAGGCACGCGTGAACCTCATCGACTCGGGCAAGCGGACCGTGCGGCGGTCGAGCCTCGCGGTGCTGTCCCGACTCAATCCCGGTGACGTGACCATCCGGCACCACTACACCCAGGACCCGATCCGGCTGCACTCGTTCCGGCACCGCCAGTACTGGTTCCGGGGCCGCAACCGCGAACACGCCACCATGGCCATGTTCGCCGGACTGGTGCGGCCGGGCGACTGCGTCTTCGACGTCGGAGGCCACATCGGATACATCACCGTTTACCTGGCCGCCCTGGTCGGGCCGGCCGGCTCCGTCCACGCGTTCGAGCCCGGTGACAACAACCTCCCCTACATCCGCGGCAACACCGCACACCGCGGCAACATCCACGTCGTGCCCAAGGCCGTGGGCCAGGAGCCGGGCGAGCTGCCGCTGTTCATGGAGGACCTGACGGGCCAGAACAACTCTCTGGTACGCGACTTCGCCGGGCTGGCCGCCAACGAACGCAATGCGGTGCGTGCCCACGTGGTGGAGAAGCTTGTCGAGGTCGTCAGCCTGGACCAGTACGCCGAGGAGACCGGCGCGGTACCGGACTTCGTCAAAATCGACATCGAGGGCTTCGAGTACGAGGCGCTCCGCGGCGCGGTCGACCTCCTGCGCCGCCGGCGGCCCCCCATGATGGTTGAGGTACAGGCCAACCAGCGGGCGATCCGGGATCTGCTCAGCGACCTGGGGTACCGCCTCGCGCTGCCCGACGGCACGCCCCTGCGGGACATCCCGGCGCGTACCGAGAACATCTTCTGCCTGCCGGACAAGGGGTAGCCTCCGCCCATGTCCGGATACGCCATGCACGACCGGATCCAGCGTGCGGTCGACTTCGGCCTCGCCTGCCTCGCGCTGACCCTGCTGTCGCCGGTCATCCTCGCCGTCGCCGTGGCGGTGCTGCTGTCCTTCGGCCGGCCCGTGCTGTTCCGCCAGCCCCGCGCGGGCCGGGACGCCAACCTGTTCACCCTCGTCAAGTTCCGCACGATGCACCACGTCGATCCGCAGCGCGATCTGGTCACCGACGAACAGCGACTCACCGGGCTCGGGCGCGCGCTGCGGGCGACCAGCCTGGACGAACTGCCGACACTGTGGAACGTGCTGCGCGGCCACATGGGCCTAGTCGGCCCGCGCCCGCTGCTGGTGCGCTACCTCGACCGGTACAGCGACCAGCAGGCGCGCCGGCACGAGGTACGCCCCGGAATCACCGGGCTGGCACAGGTCAGCGGGCGCAACGCGCTCGGCTGGAACGCGAAGTTCGCGCTCGACGTGTGGTATGTCGACCACCGGTCACTCACCCTCGATGCGTACATCCTCGTCCGCACCGTCGCCACCGTCCTGCGCCGTGACGGTATCTCCGCCGAAGGCGACGCCACCGCGCCCGAGTTCTACGGCACGCCCATGACGCCGCTACGCCAGCGCGTGGCACACGCCACCGCCGTACCCCGGACGGAGGGGCCGGCATGACGTTCACGGTTCTCGTGTCCTCGGCCGGGCGGCGGGTCAGCCTGATGCGGTCCCTGCGCGAGGCGGTCGCCGCGACCGGCCAGCAGCCCCGGATCCTCGCCTGCGACATGACGTGGAACGCCGCCGCCATGCGCACCGCCGACGCCGGCTTCATCGTGCCCCCCTGCACCGATCCCGCCTTCGGTGAACACATGGCCAAGCTGTGCGCGCAGGAGGGTGTCGGTTTGGTGGTTCCCACCATCGACACCGAACTCGCCGCCTGGGCCCGGCTGCGGTACGAGCTCACTCCCAACGGCACCTCGGTCGGCGTATCCGATGAGGTGACCGTCCGGATCGCGGCGGACAAGCGGCTCACCAACGGGCACTGCCGGGCGATCGGCGTACCGTGCCCGCGCCAGGCCACCGCCGAGATCGTGCTCGAACAGCGCGGCGTCTGGTCCCTGCCGCTGGTGGCCAAGCCACCCGCCGGCTCGGCCAGCCAGGGCCTGCGCCACATCACCAGCTGGGCCGAGTTGGAGCGGCTGGTGGGCGAGGATGTCGTGGTCGAGGAGCGGGCCGAAGGCATCGAACACACCGTCGACGTTTACGTCGACCGCGCAGGCGTCGCGCGCTGCCCCGTCGTGCGCCGGCGAATCGAGGTCCGCGCCGGCGAGGTGAGCAAGGCTCTGGTGGTACGCGACGAGCACCTCGCCTCGCTCGCCGTCCGTACCGTGGAGAGCCTGCCCGGCGCGTACGGGCCGATGAACGTGCAGATCTTCGCCGACGGCGACCAGGCATCGGTCATCGAAATCAACGCCCGGTTCGGTGGCGGCTACCCGCTCACCTGGCGGGCCGGCGGCCGGCACGGCGAGTGGCTCGTCCGCGAGGCCATCGACGGTACCGTCGAGATAGGACAGTCGCGGGTGGAGTACGGGCTGATGATGCTCCGCTGGGACGACGAAGTATTCGTGTATGCCGACCGGTAGCGGTGTCGTCTTCGACGTCGACGACACGCTCTACCTGGAGCGGGACTACGTGGCCAGCGGCTTCGCCGCGCTGGAGCCACTGGTGCGGCAACGGTGGGGCGTACCCGGATTCGACACCGTTGCCTGGCAACTGTTCCTCGGCGGTCACCGGGGCACCACCATCGACGCCGCCCTCCAGCGCCTCGGCGTGCGGCCCACCCCCGACGGCATCGCCGACCTGGTGACCGCGTACCGCGCGCACCACCCGCGTATCTCGCTGCTTCCCGATGCGCGGGAGGCGCTGGAGCAACTGCGCGGCGAGGGCGTACCCGTCGCGTTCCTGTCCGACGGTCCAGAGCGGAGCCAGGCCGCCAAGGTGGCCGCGCTCGGGCTGGACCGGTACGCGAGCCACACCGTTCTCACCGGGGCGTACCGGGATGGCAGGTTCGGCAAGCCGCACCCGCGCGGGTACCAGGAAATCGCCGCACGGCTCGGCTGCGCCCGACTGGCGTATGTCGCCGACAACCCCGCGAAGGATTTCGCGGCGCCACGGCGGCTCGGCTGGTCCACTGTCCGGATACGCCGTGCCGGCGGCCTCCACCACGACGCACCGCACGGTGACGACGTGGATACGACACTCGCCAACCTGGATTCGCTGCGGGCGGCGCTCGCCTGGTAGCTCAGTCGACGCCGGACGCGTGTTGTGCCGGTGCCCGCGCCGGCAGGCGATCCTCGCAGGGAAACAGCCGTGGCGGCACGCCGGCGACGACGTCGTGGCCGGACCGGCCGCAGACGCGGCAGACCTGAGACCGGCCGAGCGACCAACCCACGAAGCGGCGGTACAGCGTGGTCGGGCTGCGCACGCCGAGGTCGCTGGCGGCCTGCGCCATGAGATGCGCCAGGTAGCGGGTGAGCGCGTCCGGGGTCTCCCGGTGCGCCGCGCCCAGCAACCGGCGCGCGCCGTCGCAGGGCCACTCTTCGCCGTCGGTGCCGCAGCGCCATTCGGGACGCCGTACCTGATGCTCGATCGTCATACCTTCCCCTCGGTACGCGTCGTGCTGTGGTCTTGGAGGGCTAGCGCACTAGGCGTATGGTGGCACGTACGACTATGCGGATGCAACCTTGCTGCTCGCGTGCGGTGCTCCGGTGCGGGCTTGCTTGATCAGGGTGAACTTGTAGCTCCTACCTCGGAAGAAGGACGATGCGTAGCCCTACCTTGCGCGCTCGACTCCTCGGCCAGCAACTCCGCATGCTCCGGGAAGAGGCTCACCTGACGCTGCGGGAGGTCGGCGACTACGTGCAGCGCGACCCCTCCACGGTCAGCAGGTTCGAGTCCGGACTGGTACCGGCGCGGGTGCCCGAGGTACTCGCCTATCTCGATCTGTGCGGTGTCACCGACGCGGACCGGCGGGACGCGCTGAAACGCCTCAGCCAGGATGTGTTCCAGAAGGGCTGGTGGGACAGGTACGCGAACGACATCGCCGCGTGGCTGGTCGACCGCATCCTGCTGGAGGCTCGGGCCGAGAAGATCCACAGCTTTCAGGCCGTGGTGTTGCCGGGACTCCTGCAGACCGCGGACTATGCGGAGGCGGTGATCCGGGCCAGCGAGCCGGACGCCTCGCCGCGGCAGGTTGCGCGGTGGGTGGAGGTCCGGATGAACAGGCAGCAACTGTTGAGCGGGCGGGCGCCGGTGCACTTGGAGGTGATTCTCGACGAGGCCGCGGTACGGCGGTTGGTTGGCGGGCTCAAGACGATGCGTGCGCAGCTCGAACATCTGCTTGCGGTGGCGCGGGAAACGCAGGTGGAGTTGATGGTTCTTCCTGCGGTCGCGGGGGCGCATGCCAGCCCGTCGGGGGCGTTTGAGGTTTTCACGATGCGTCCGCCGTACTCGGACGTGGGCTATGTCGAGACTCCCACGGGTGATGTGTG
>DATEJJ010000585.1:0-6105 GCA_035278125.1 Rugosimonospora sp. | reverse complement strand
CGGAAGGCCGCCACGCCGGTGCCGCACAGCCTGCCCCCGTGCGGCAGCCTCGGCGCGCCGCAGGGGGTCACCGCGGTGGCCGGCGGCAACTCGGCCACCGCCGCCTGGCAGGCGCCCTCGACCGGCACACCCACCTCCTATCTGGTACGCGCCAGCGCGGGCGGCCACTCGACCGGGGCGAAGGCGGTACCGGGGTGGGTGCTCAGCGCGACCCTGACCGGCCTGGCCGGTGGAGTGGCGCAGACGCTCTCGGTGACCGCGGTGGCGGACTGCGGGGCGGGTCCCGCCGCGTCAGCCGCACCGGTCACGCCGACGGGCGCGACGCACACGTACGCGGCGACGGTGCTGGGCGACGCGCCGGTCGGGTACTACCGGCTCGGCGAGTCGCCGGACCGCAGCGGTACGCCGGCGCTGGGCGCGGACTCGGCGGACGGGAACAACCCGCTCAGCTACAGTTGGCCGGCCACGGTCGAGGTACCCGGCGCGCTGGTGGCCGACCCGGACAGCGCGGCGACGTTCAGCGGGAACTGCTGCGGTGCGGTGGCCCGCCCGCCGCTGCCCGTGTACGGCAGCGCCCGCACGGTGGAGGCGTGGGTCAAGCCGGGCGACGGGTACCTGCGGTGGGTCGCGGGTTGGGGCGACTACAGCACCAACGGCGGTTTCCAGGTGGGTACCGAGGCGGACAACCTCGTCGTCAACACCTCCAGTGACGAATTGCGCTTCGCGTTTCCGGGCAGCATCGTGGGCGGTGACTGGCACCAGATCGCGGTGACGTATTCGGGTACCACGGTGACCGGTTACCTGGACGGGGCGAGCCTGGGTAGCAGGGACCTTGACACGCCGCTGGACACGCCGGAGAACACCGTGCTGTACATCGGTGCCGGGCACGACGGGGCCAGCCCGTACTACGGCGGGATCGACGAGCTGTCGGTGTACCCGAGCGCGCTCAGTTCCGGACAGGTCTACGCGCACTTCCTCGCGAGTGGACACTCCCGGCCGGGGCAGCCGCACGTGGTCTTCGCGCAGCCGGGCGAGGACAACGAGATGGTGGTGTCGTGGGGAGCGGCGACCGCCACGGGTGGCGCGGTCAACCGGTACACGGTGACGGCGCTGGCGGGTGGAGTGGCGCGAAACGCGGTCGTGGTGGCGGGTACGAAGACGGCGGCGCGGGTGACGGGCCTGGCGGGTGGTACCGCGTACACCTTCCGGGTGGTGGCGGGCAACGCGTACGGCGAGGGGCCGGCGGCGGTCAGCGCGGCGGCGGCCACGCCGACCGGGCCGGCCGGCACGTACGCGACGAGCGTGCTGGCCGACGCGCCGCGGGCCTACTACCGGCTGGGGGAGGGGGCGGGCAACGTGGTGGCCGCCGACTCGTCGGGCAGCGGCCGGGCGCTGTCGCTGCGGCCCGGTACGGGGACTTTCGGGCAGCCGGGTGCGATCGCGGGGGACGCGGACCGGGCGGTGCGGGCCAACGGCACCTGCTGCCTGGGTACCGCGTACCCGTTGCTGCCGGTGAACAGTTACTCTCGCACGGTCGAGGCGTGGGTCAAGCCGGGCGACGGCTACCTGCGGTTCTTCACCGGCTGGGGGGACAGCGACACCTCGGACACGGCGTTCGACGTGGGCGCGGACGGCAGTGATGTCGTGGTGCGTGGCTGGGGTGACGACCTGACGTTCCCCACCCCGGTGTCCCTTCTGGACGGTGCGTGGCACCACGTCGCGGTCACCTACAGCGGCGGCACGGCGTATGCGTACCTGGACGGGCTGAGCCTGGGCGCCAAGCGGTTCCAGAACACCGTGGACACGACCGAGGGGACCGCGCTGTACGTGGGCTCGGGGCACCTGGGGTACGACCCGTACGTCGGTGGGCTGGACGAGGTGGCGGTGTACCCGACGGCGCTGAGCGCGGCGCGGATCGCGGCGCACTTCGCGGCGAGCGGGCACGCGCGGCCGGCCGCGGTGACGGGGCTGTCCGCGAGTCCGGACGTGAACCAGGTCAGCGTCTCCTGGACCGCACCGGCGGCGCCGGACGGCATCACCTCGTACCAGGTCACCGCGCTGGTGGGTGGGGTGGCCCGCACCGCGGTGATGGTACCGGGCACCGTCGCCACGGCGGTGCTCACCGGCCTGTCCGGTGGTACGGCGTACACGATCCGGGTGGTGGGCAGCAACCGGTACGGGGACGGGCCGGCCGCGACCACCGCGGCCACGGTCACCCCGACCGGGTCGGCCACCACGTACGCGGGCACGGTGCTGGCCGCGGGGCCGTCGGCGTACTACCGGCTGGGCGAGGTGGCGGGGCTGCCCACGGCCGCCAACTCGGCCGGGTCGGGCCGGCCGCTGAGCGTCGGGTCGACCGGGTCGGCGTGGCACGTGGCCGGGGCGCTGCGCGGCGACCCTGACCCGGCGGTCAGCGCGGACGGGGGCTGCTGCATCGGTACCAGCACCACGCCCATGCCACGCTTCGACGCGACCCGTACGGTGCAGGCGTGGGTGCGGCCGCTGGACGGGTACCGGCGCTGGTTCGCCGGTTGGGGCGTGTCCGGCGACAGTACCGCGTTCTCCGCCGGGCTGGCCGACTCGCAGGTGCTGGTCAGCAACGGCTCGGCCGAGCTGGCGTTCCCGACCCCGCAGCCGCTCACGGACGGCGTGTGGCACCAGGTCACCGTGGCGTATTCGGCCGGAACCGTCACCGCGTACCTGGACGGGTCGAGCCTGGGTAGCAAGGCGTTCGCTGCCCGGCTGGACACGAAGGCGACCGGCCACCCGCTCTACGTGGGCAGCGCGCACGAGGGCCGGGAACCCTTCTACGGCGGGCTGGACGAGGTGGCCGTGTACCCGTCGGCGCTGAGCGCGGCGCAGGTGGCCGCCCAGTTCGACGCGAGCGGGCACGCCCGGCCGGGCGCGGCGACCGGGCTTTCGGCGTCGGGTGGCACCAACGCGGTGAACGTGTCCTGGAACGCACCGCCGGCACCGGACGGGATCACCTCGTACCAGGTGACCGCGCTGGTCGGTGGCGTGGCCCGCAACGCCCTCGTGGTACCGGGTACCGCCACCTCGGCCACGCTGACCGGGCTGGCCGGCGGTACCGCGTACACGGTGCGGGTGGTCGCGGCGAACGCCTACGGGGGCGGGCCGGCGGTGACCAGCGGCGCCGCGACGCCGACCGGCACACCCAATACATACGCGGCCAGTGTGCTGGCCGACGGGCCGGTCGCCTACTACCGGCTGGGCGAGCCGGCCGGGGTGGGCAGCGGCGCCGACTCGGCGGGCGGGATGCCGCTGTCCTACGGCTCCGGCAGCCGGGGGGTCGCGGGTGCGGTCGCCGGCGACCCGGACACGGCGGCGCAGGCCGACGGTGGTTGCTGCATCGGCTCCAGCCAGACGGTGCCCCGGCGCAACGACCTGTCCCGCACCGTGGAGGCGTGGGTGAAGCCGGCCGACGGGTACCCCCGGTGGTTGGCCGGGTGGGGGCGCAGCGTCCAGGACGAGGCGTTCAACGTGGGCCTGGCCGACTCGCAGGTGCTCGTCAGCGCGTACGCCGACGACCTGAGCTTCCCCATTGGACGGTCCCTTGTGGACGGTATCTGGCACCACGTCGCGGTCACCGTCAACGGGAGCGTGGCCACCGCCTATGTGGACGGTCAACTTGTGGGCGCCAGGCAGTTCCACAACGAGCTGGACACCGCCGCCACCGGGCTGCGGGTCGGGGCCGCGCACGACGGGTCCGCCCCGTTCTACGGCGGGCTGGACGAGGTCGCGGTGTACCCGTCGGCGCTGAGCGCGGCCCGGATCGCGGCGCACTTCGCGGCCAGCGGGCACGGCCGGCCGGCGGCGGTCACCGCGCCGGTGGTGCAGGCGAAGGTGAACGCGCTGACCGTCTCCTGGACCGCGGCCGCCACGCCGGACGGCGTGTCCTACTACCTGCTGACCGCGCTGGCCGGCGGGCAGCCGAAGAACTCGGTGGCGGTAGCGGGCAGCGCGCTGACCGGGACGCTCACCGGCCTGGCCGGCGGCACGGCGTACACGGTGCAGGTGGTGGCGGTCAACGGCTACGGCCGCGGGCCGGCCGCCACCACGGCGGCGGCGACACCGACCGGGGCGGCCACCACGTACGCGGGCAGCGTGCTGGCCGACGCGCCCAGCGCGTACTACCGGCTGGGGGAGGCGGCCGGCATGGGGGCAGGCGCGGACTCCTCGCCCGCGAGTGCCACGCTCGGCTACGGCGGGGCAGCGACGCTGGGCCGGACAGGCGCGCTGGTCGGCGACGGCGACGGCGCGGTCAATGGCAACGGCGGGTGCTGCGTGGGCTCCGCCCGCAACGGCGCGCTGCCGTCCTACAACTCCGCCCGCACGGTGGAAGCGTGGGTCAAACCGGGCGACGGGTACCAGCGGCTGATCGCGGGCTGGGGCAGCAGCCGCACCAACCGGGCCTTCAACGTCGGGCTGGACGCGACCCGCATCCTGGTCAGCGGGTACGGCGACGACCGCTGGCTGCGGGTGGGCCGGCCGCTGAACGACGGGGCGTGGCACCACATCGCCGTGGTCTACACCGGTTCGACGGTAACGGCCTATGTGGACGGTCTACCGGTCGGCACGAAGTCGTTCGCCAGCAAGCTGAACACGGTGGTACCGGCCGGGGACGGGCTGCACGTCGGCGCCGGGCACGACAACGGCGGCGCGTTCTACGGCGACCTGGACGAGGTGGCGGTGTACCCGAGCGCGCTGAGCGCGGCCCGGATCGCCGCGCACTTCGCGGCCTCCGGCAACAGCCGGCCGGGCGGGGTGACCGGGCTCAGCGTGTCCACACAGGACAACGCGGTGCGGGTGTCCTGGACGGCGGCGGCCGGCGCACCCACCCGCTACCTGGTGACGGCGGTGAAGGCAGGCGTACCGCGCAACGCGCTCGTGGTCGCGGGCAGCGCCACCACCGCGCTGCTGACCGGGCTGGCCGGCGGCACGGCGTACACGGTGAAGGTTGTCGCGGCGAACGCCTACGGCGACGGGCCGGCGGTGCTCAGCGCGGCGGCCACGCCCACCGGATCGGCCACGACGTATGCGGGCGCGGTGCTGGCCGACAACCCCCGCGCCTACTACCGGCTCGGTGAGGCGACGGGGCTGGCGACGGGTGCGGATTCGGCCGGCGGGGCGCTGCTCAACTACGGCAGTGCCGCCACGCTCGGCGCGGCCGGGGCCATCGCGGCGGACCCGGACACGGCGGTCACCGCCAACGGCGGCTGCTGCCTGGGCGACGCGCCTGCCGCGCTGCCCGTCAACAACGCGGCCCGCTCCGTCGAGGCGTGGGTCAAGCCCTCCGACAGCTACCAGCGCTGGCTGCTCGGCTGGGGCGGCAGCGCCACCGACCGCGCCTTCAACGTCGGCCTGGCCGGCGACGCGATCCTGGTCAGCGGGTACGGGGACGACCTGTCGTTCACCGCGCCGAGCAGCCTCGCGGACGGGCTGTGGCACCACCTGGTGATCACCTACAGCGCCGGTACCGCAACGGTCTATGTGGACGGTGCCGCCGTCGGTACCCAATCGTTCGCGCACCCGCTGAACACCATGCCGACCTCCCTCGGCCTGCGCCTGGGCTCCGCCCACGACGGGGGCGGCGGGTTCTACGGCGGCCTGGACGACGTGGCCGTCTACCCGACCGCGCTGACCGCCGCGCAGGTCGCCGCCCACTACGCCGCCGGCACCTCCTGACCCCGCCGGCACACCAGGATCCCGACCGCACCGACCGGATGGACAGCACCATGCGAAGGCGCCACGTCTGCACCGCCTCCCTGACCGCGGCGGCCGTGCTGGCCACCAGCCTGCACGCGGCCAACGCGCCGCAGGCGGCGGCCGCCGCCACCCCACCCACGGTGAGCTACGCCTACGACAGGGCGGGCCGGCTCACGACGGTCACCGACCCGACCGGCGCGTCAGCCACCTACAGCTACGACCCGGTCGGCAACCTGACGGGCATCACCCGCGCCGCCGCGCCGCACGCGAGCCTGGCCGACGCCGCGCCGCCGAAGCCGGCAATCACCACAGTGGACCGTGCCGCCGCCAGCGTCACCGTCCACGGCACCAACTTCAGCGCCCTGGACACGGTACGGG
>DATEJJ010000584.1:0-3674 GCA_035278125.1 Rugosimonospora sp. | reverse complement strand
AGCAGGGCCACCGGCGCGCCCAGCACCGCCGCGTCACGCGAGTTGCCCGCGCCGCGCAGCCCCTGCCACAGCAGGACGGCGAAGCGCCGGGCCCGGGGTACCGCGCCGGTGGTGGTGTACTCGCGCAGCAGGGTGCAGGCGGCGCCCAGCGCGGGCAGCAGGGTCACCAGGGGCAGCGCGGCAACGGCCACCAGTACCCCGACCAGCAGCACCTCGGCCAGCAGCGCCAGCCCGCGGGGCCGGTCGTCACTCATCCGCGCAGCCCCGAGGTGCTGACGCCCTCCACCAGGAAGCGCTGGAAGGCGAGGAAGAACAGCGCGATCGGTACCAGTGCCAGCACCGACATCGCGAGCATCGGCCCGTACGACGCCTGCGTGGTCTCGTCGATGAAGATGCGCAGCGCCAGCGGGAGCGTGTACCGGGCCGGGTCGTTCAGGTAGATGAGTTGCGAGAAGAAGTCGTTCCAGGTCCAGATGAAGGTGAAGATGGAGGTGGTGATGACCGCCGGCCGCAGCAGCGGCAGGATGACGTGGCGGAAGGTGCGCAGCGGCCCGCAGCCGTCGATCGTCGCGGCCTCGTCCAGTTCCCGGGGCAGCCCGCGGATGAACTGCACCATGAGGAAGACGAAGAACGCGTCGACCGCCAGGAACTTGGGCAGCACCAGCGGCCAGAACGTGTTCACCAGACCCAGCCGCTGGAAGATGATGTACTGCGGGATGAGTACCACGTGCTGCGGCAGCATGATGGTGGACAGCATGAAGGCGAACATCAGGCCCCGGCCGCGGAAGTGCAGCCGGGCGAAGGCGTACCCGGTGACCGAGCAGGACAGCACGTTGCCGAGTACCGCGCCGACCGAGATGACGAGCGAGTTGGCCAGGTAGTGCCACGGGCTGTACCCGGCGACGCCCTGGCCCACCTGCCGGTAATTGTCCACTGTGGCGTGTCGTGGGAGCAGCGAGATGTTGCTGAGCACCTCCCCCGCCGGCTTGAACGACGAACCGACCAGCCAGGCCACCGGGTACAGCAGCGCGGCCAGCACCAGGATCACGACCGCGTGCCAGAGCAGGCGCCCCTTCATCCCCGATCCTCCCCCGTGTAGAACACCCACGAACGGGCCAGCCGGAACAGCAGCGCGGTCACCCCCGCGACCACGAGCAGCAGGATCCACGCCATCGCGGCGGCGTACCCCATCCGGAAGTCGGTAAAGCCGCGCTGGTAGATGTAGAGCGTGTAGAAGAGGGTGGCGTCGCTCGGCCCGCCCCGGCCGCCACTGACCACATAGGACCCGGTGAACGCCTGGAACGCGTGGATGGTCTCCAGCACCACGTTGAACAGCACCACCGGCGAGAGCATCGGCAGCGTCACCGACCAGAAGGTACGCAGCCGGCCGGCGCCGTCGGTCGCGGCCGCGTCGTAGAGTTCCGCCGGTACCTGCTTGAGGCCGGCGAGGAAAATCACCATCGGCGTGCCGAACTGCCACACCGCCAGGGCGACGAGCGCGAACAGCGCGTACTGCGGCTGGTCGATCCAGCCCCCGGTGCGCAGCCCGAACGCGGCCAGCACCCGGTCCACCACGCCGTGGCTTTCGAACATCGCCCGCCACACCACGGCCAGGCTGACCGTCGCGCCGAGCAGGGACGGGCCGTAGAAGGCCGCCCGGTAGAAGCCGAGCCCGCGCCGGGCGCGGTTGACCGCGAGCGCCACGGCGAGCGCCAGGCCCAGCTTGAGCGGGACCGAGAACACCACGTACCGCAGCGTCACCCAGGACGCGTGCCAGAAGCGCGGGTCGTGCTGGAACATGGTTGCGTAATTGCGCAATCCGACCCAGTGTGGCGGGTCGAACAGGTCGTAGTCGGTGAAGGACAGCCAGAGCGACGCGACCATCGGGCCGATGGTGAGCAGCGCGACGCCGACCATCCACGGCGACAGCAGCAGGTACGCGGAGCGCTGGGTGCGCGCGGTGGACCGGCGCGGCCGGGCAGCCCGGTCCACCCGTGGCCGGCCGGTCGACCGGCGCCGCAGCGCGGACTGCGTCACTGGGACAGGGTTCCGTTGGCGTCGTCGATGACGCGCTTGGCGCCGCCGGCCACGCTGGCCTTGCCGAAGATGACGTCGTCGTACACGGTCTGGAAGTCCCGCTTGATGGTGGCCGAGCCCTTCGGCCAGGCGCCGAACGCGGGGCCGATCTGGGCCTTGACGGACTGCTCGTAGTCGCAGACCGCGCGGCTGTTCCCGGTCGAGGCGCCGCAGACCGTGGCCCGGATTTGCAGGTTCGGGGGCAGCCCCCGGGTGGCGCCGAGCAGCTTGCCGGCGTCCGGGTCGTTGGTCAGGAAGTCCAGCAGCTTCACCGCCGCGTCCTTGTGCGCCGAGGCTTGTGCGACGGCGAATCCGACCGAGGGCATCGCGGCCATACCCGAGGTGGAGCCGTCGCTGGGTACCGCGGTCGCCTGCAGCGGCGAGCCGTACGACGTGAGGTACGCGGTCAGGCTGGAGTCGTAGTTGATTTCCGAGGCGGCCTGCTTGGTCACCAGGGCCGAGTTGGCCATGGAACCGTCCATCTTGGTCGTCGCCTGCGGCACGCTGACCGCCTTGCGGGAGCGCATGTCCGCGGTCATCGTCCAGAACGCGGTCAGGTCCGCCTGGGTGAAGCCCAGCTTGCCGCCGTCGGTGTAGAGGGCCTTGCCCTGCTGGTGCAGCCACACCTCGAACCAGTCGATGGCCCAGCCGAAGTCGGTGGTACCCGGTACCCCGTCGGCGGTGTCCACCTTCGCCATGGCGTCGGCGAACGCCGCCCAGGTCCACGTCCCCGGGGCGGGTACCCGCACGCCGGCCTTGGTGAACCTGGCCGGGTCGTACACGAGCATCTGGGTGAGCTGGCCGCCCGGGATCGCGTACTGGTTCCCGTTGACCTTGCCGCCGGCGAGGAGGTCCGGCGCGATCTGGTCGGTGTGGACGGTCGTGCCGAGGTACTGGCCGAGGTTCAGCAGCGCGTGCCGCCCGGCGTACTCGCCCAGGTTGGGGCGGTCGATCTGGAGCAGGTCGGGCGCGGCACCGCCGGCGATCTGGGTGGACAGCTTCTGGTAGTACGCGTCGTACGCGCTGAACTCGGTCTGCACCTTGATGGTCGGGTTGCGCTGCGCGAACAGCGCGACCGCGTCCTTGGTCGCCTTGGCGCGGTCGTCGTTGCCCCACCACACGAAGCGGATGGTGACCGGACTGCCGGCGGTGCCGGTGCCACCTCCGGAACTTCCGGAGCCGCAGCCCGCCACGCCGGCCAGCACGGCCAGCGCGACCGCGGCCACGGCGGCGCGGCGACACGGCCGGCCGGGATGCTCGTTCCTCATGTCGAATGGACCTGCTTCCTGGATTACCTCAGGCAACCGCTTTCCTCCAGGCAGGGATCTTGCGCGCAGAGGTTGACAGCACCCGGGGCGGTCTGTATGAATCGATTCAGGTCACATCGATCTGCGCCACACTGTCAATGACGGCGAAACCGCAATCTAGGAGCCGCGCGCACCCCACGTCAAGGGCACGACACACACCTGATCGGCTGGGCGCAGCCGAGGTTCCCCCCTGCCCGTACACCCTCTTGAGGAGGCCGGATGTCCCCGTTGACCCGGCGCACCCTGCTCACCAACGCGGTCCTCGCGGCCGGTGCCGGCACGGCGAGCGCG
>DATEJJ010000583.1:0-2746 GCA_035278125.1 Rugosimonospora sp. | reverse complement strand
CGGACGGCACGAAGGTGCCGTCGGACTGTGGCAAGGCTCCACGGAGAACGCCACCGTGGTCAAGGCGCTGCTGGCCGACCTGGTCGCCCGCGGCTTGGACGCCAGCGAGGGGTTGCTGGTCATCATCGACGGCGCCAAGGCCCTCTCGTCAGCGGTACGGGCCGTCTTCGGTACCCAGGCGGCAGTTCAGCGCTGCACCGTCCACAAGAGACGAAACGTCGCCGACCACCTCCCCGAGGCCGAACGCGGCTGGGTCGATACCAAACTGGGCCGCATCTTCGCCAACCCCGACGCCGCGGCCGGGCTACGCGACGCCAAGGCCTTCGCGACCGCCCTGTCCCGCAAGCACGCCGGCGCCGCCGCCAGCCTGCGCGAGGGCCTGGAGGACATGTTCACCGTCACCCGGCTGGGCATCACCGGCAGGCTCGCCAAGACGCTGACCACGTCCAACCCCATCGAGTCGATGATCTCCATCGCCCGCACCACCAACCGCAACGTCACCCACTGGCAAGACGGACAGATGGTGCTGCGCTGGACCGCCGCCGGAATGCTCAACGCCCAGCGCTCGTTCCGCCGAGTCAAGGGCTACAAGCAGATGCCCCAACTCGTCGCCGCGCTACGCCGACACGCCCACCCCGACACCGCGCGCCGCCCCGAAACTGTCGGCGCCGCGGCATAAAGTACGCATGGATCGTCACCGAAGTTCCACGAGACCCGGGACACCCTCGGGTAGTACCTAGACCTCAAACAAGTGTGTTCGTGATCTCTGGTGGTCGTTTTCGTGGGTGATCATGCCGGATGTGCGTTGTGGGCGGTGCGCGGTGCCGGTCTGGTGGGTGTGGGTGGGTGTTGACGGCGTCGGGTTGGCCGGGTCGGGCGGCACGTGTGGGTGTTCGGGACGGGTTGACGGTGTTGCGGGCAGGCCGGATCGCGGGGGCGGGTGGGTGAGGTGGTGGATCCGTTGCGAGGAAACGTGTTGCGGGGTCAGTCGAAGCGGGTTCGTTCGATGGTGTGCCAGACGCTGAACAGCCGGTCCAGGCTGGGGGTGTAGCCGATCAGTCGCACGGTGATGGCGCGGGCGCGGTGCATCACCGCGGCGGGGATCAGGATGATGGTTTCCAGGAAGCGGCGCAACTCCATCCGGATGTGCTCGCGCCGGTCGGCCTTGCGGTGCATCATCATCGCGAACCAGGACTTGATGTTCCAGGCGAGGGTGGCGGTGACCATGTAGGCCCAGTTGGAGACCAGGTCGTAGAGCGGTACCCGCAGGGCGTTGATGCCGGACTTGAGTTGGCCGAGGATGTTCTCCTGGTCGCAGCGCTCGTTCGCGAGCTCGACGACCTGCGCCGCGGTCAGGTCGGTGCGGGTGGTGACATAGAAGAAGTAGCGGATCTCGTCGAACAGCACGTCCTGGCCACGGCTGCGGCTGATGTTCTTGCGTACCACGACGACCCGGTAGGCGCGCGAGCACTTGCCAGGGATGTAGAAGAACTCGGCGAGGTCCTCGTGGTCGAGGTTCAGGTTGAGGTAGCCACGCTCGCGGACGATGCGCTGCTTGTGGTTGGGTCGACGGGCACGGGTGCGCCCGGTGGTGTTCTGGTACGGGGCGGGCCGGTGCAGCCGCCGCCACCGCTTGTCGTCGAGGGCTTCGGCGCGTTTGCGTAGCGCCGGGCTGGCGTCCATGCCGAAGATGAAGTCCACCTTCTTGGCCCACCGGTCGAAGTGGGCGGTCAGGGAGAAGTCGGTGTCCCCACGCAGGCACACCCGACCGGTGTGCGGGGCGACCAGGTCGATGGCCTTGTCGATCCAGACGGCCGCGCCCAGGTGGCTGGGGGCGTTGCCGGGCCGGTTGACCACGTACAATACTTCCCGGGTGTTGGCCAGCGACACGATCAGCGGTGCGTAGCCCCAAATCCCCTTGAACGACATGTCCACGCCGGCCTTGCGCGCCCCATCGGTCGGGGCGATCGAGCCGTCCACGTCGACGTACGCGACCGGGCCCAGCAACTCGCGGCCGCGGCCGGTCCACAGCTTCGGGCGCACCGCGTTGATCGCCTCCATCAACGCCGCGACGTCGGCCTCGGTGAAGCGGCGGCAGAAGTCACCCGCCGTGGTCGGGTCCGGGATCAGGTCCGCCCCAACTGCGGTCATGTACGCGCTGTCGTGGCGTAGCCGTTCGATGTCTTGCAGCCGGGTACCGCCGCAGACCACGTTGTAGGCCAGGTTCAGGACGTGATCGGACTCGTGGTAAGGCAGATGCACCTTCAACAGGTGCAGACGATCGTTGATCTGCTCGGGCAGCCCCAGCTTGGTCACGAGGCGGTGCACCGCCGCGATCCCACCAAAGCAGGTCGCGTCGATGTTGGCGCCCACCTCGTAGGCCACCGGGCCCGAACCGAACACCGGGACCGGTCGCGGGCTCCAGTGCCCAGCCATCGCGTGCCGGGCCGCCACTCGCCCCCGGCGGCGTGCCGCGTTCCACCGACTCTGCTCATGCGATATCTTCTTCACCAGAAAGGCCTTACCTACAGGGATGCGTTAGCCTCGCAAACCCTTGCAGGATAAGGCCTTTCTCCTGTTCCGCCTCGCCAACACGCTTACTGCAGGGCTAGGGCTTATATAAGCGCGTTCGTGATCTCTGGTAATCGTTCGTGTGGATGATCACCAGCGAGCCCCAGAGCACGAGACGTATGCGTGATCATGACCAAGCGCGAACAGTCGACGCGGACAGCAGTCTCCATGACTT
>DATEJJ010000582.1:0-5012 GCA_035278125.1 Rugosimonospora sp. | reverse complement strand
GGTCCACTGCGCGCCACGCGGCCCTGGCCGTCCTGCTCATCGCGGCACTGACCGCGGCGGCGCTGTTCGGCGGCCGGCCCACCCCGGCCGCCGCGGCGCCGTGCCCCAGCAGTCCCCCGCCGAGCAAGCCGGCCCTACCGTTCCCGCTGCCCACGCTCCCCACGCCGAGCCCGTCCAGCAACCCGATCGGCGACTTCCTCAACGCCGTCGGCAAGAAGCTCGGGATCCTCCCGAAAACAGGCAGCCCGACCCCCGCGCCGCCGCCCAGCCCACCACCGCCGAACCCGCTGCCGAAGAAGCTGAAGACCAACCGGGACAAGGCGTTGGCGATGACCAGCGGCTGCGCGCCCGCGCGGACCGGCACCGCACCCGGCCAGCTCCGGGTCAACGCCGTGCCGTCCACCCAGACCACCGCGCTGCTCAACCAGAACGGCCTGGCCTACGGCGGCGTCGTCACCCTGACCACCGGTACCGGCGGCACCGTCCGCGCGTTGAAGTTCACCGTGGCCACCTCCACCTCCACACCGTTCCAGCTGCAGGTACCCGTCGGCCGGCACACGCTGGACATCCGCAGCAGCAAACTGACCATCGCCGGCAACGTCGTGCTCTACACGACCAGCATCTCCGGCAAACTCTTCGGGCTGATCCCGGTCACCTTCACGCCGGACTCACCACCACCGCTCGTGGTACCCAACCTGTTCTTCACCAACGCCACGGTCAAGCTCCTGTACATCTCCGCGGACACGCTGACCGCGCCGGCGCTCAGCCTCGCGTACGGATCGTGACCGGGTCAGGGAATCTTGATGTCGTAGCGGTACAGGTTGTACTGCCGCATCAGCTGCTGCAGGTTCTGCGCGTACGTGGGTGAAGTGGCGTACTGCGAGAGCTGCAGACGTACCGCGAACTGGTTCGGGTTGTTGCGGTACGCGAAGGCGGTGGCGTACCGGCCGTTGACCACGAGGAAGCGGCCGTGGTCGGCGACCGAGTCGGCCAGGGTCCGGTACACGCGGAAGGACGCGGAGGTGGACCAGCACCGGCCGCCACCGCACTCCCTGGTCGCGTACGTGCGGCAGCCGCTCGCGTACGGGCCGCGCACCCCGCTGAGGCACTTGATGCCGAAGTAGTTACGGTCCCTTGTGGACAGTCCACTCGCACCCCAGCCCGACTCCAGGATGGCCTGGGCGAGCGTCACCGAGACGGGTACCCGGTAGGTGCGCGCGCTGGCCCGGGCCGGACCGGCGAGCGCGGCGATGAACTGGGCGTGCACCATCGCCGGGGTGACCACGCGCTTGGTGGAACTCGGGGTGGTGGCGGCGGTCGCGGCAATCGCCGACACCACCACGACGCTGAACATCCCGGCAGCCAGCAAGGCGGCCAGGACCGGGCGGGGCAGCTTCACGCGACCGTCCCTTACTCGGCAGTAGAGCAGCGGCTGTACCGGACAGTAGAGCAGTTTCGGCCGCAAGTGGACGCGTGTGCGAATCGGTAAGCAGTCGGTTAGGGAGTCACGGAAGGTCGTCGACCAGGTACCGCTGCAGGGTCGGGGCCAGCAGCGCGACGACCCGCTCGCCGTCCAGCTCGCGCAGGGGCGGGATGCGGACCACGTGCCGCGCCATCAGGAAGCCGACCACCTGAGAACCGGCCAGCGCGCCCCGCAGCGGCGCGTCGTCACCGCCGAGCGCCGCCGCCATCGGGGTGAGCAGCTGCTCGGTGATGAGGGTACGGATCCGGGCCGCGGCCTCGTCGTCGCTGGCGGCGGCGCGGACCAGGCCGGTCATCCGATCGACCGCGGCGGGCGCGGCCAGCATCCCGGCGAAGAACGTGGCGAGCCGCCGGCCGACCTGGGCCCGGTCGCCGTCCAGTACCTGCGCGATGATCTGCCCGGGGTCGAACGGGAGCTGCACGACCGCGGCGAACAGCTGCTGCTTGGTGCCGAAGTAGTGGGTCACCAGCGCCGGGTCGACGCCCGCCTCGACCGCGATCGAACGGATCGAGGTGCGGTCGAAGCCCTGCCCGGCGAACTGGCGCTGGGCCGCCTGGAAGATCGCCTCCCGGGTGCCGCTGGCGCCGGGCCGGCGCCCGGTGTGCGCCGAGCGCCGGTGCGAGGCCGGGCCGGCGGGCATGGCGTCCGTCACCCGCCGACCATACCCTCTTGACGGGCTAATTCCACGGGTGCAGAATTCAACACACAGTGAATTCATCGCGTACCGAATTGTTGGAGTGGATCATGAACGCACTGAGCCCGCGCCGCCGCAAGGCCGTGCTCGCCGTCGTCGCGGTGGCGCTGATGATGGTCGTCTCCGCGGTCAGCGGCCTGAACGTGGCCCTGCCCGACCTGGCCCGCGCGACCGGCGCCAGCCAGACCGAGATGACCTGGATCGTGGACGCCTACACCGTCGTGTTCGCCGGCCTGCTGCTGTTCGCCGGCGCGCTCGGGGACCGCTACGGGCGCAAGGGCGTCCTGCTGATCGGGCTCGTGGTCTTCGGCGCCGCCGCCGGGTGGGCGCTGACCATCACCGACCCGGCCGCCCTCATCGTCGCGCGGGTGGCCATGGGTGCCGGCGCGGCGGCGGTCATGCCGACCACGCTGTCGGTGATCACCACCTCGTTCCCCGCGGAGGAGCGGGGCCGGGCCGTGGGGCTGTGGGTCGGCGTGGCCGGCGGCGGCGCGGTCATCGGGCTGCTCGGCTCCAGCATCCTGCTCCAGTTCTACAGCTGGAACTCGTTCTTCGCGCTCAACGTGGTGCTGGCCGCGGTGGCGCTGGTCGGCACGCTGCTCGTGGTACCCACGTCGCGGCAGTCCGGCGCCGGCCGGCTCGATCTCGCCGGCGCGGCGCTGTCGGTGCTCGCCGTCACGTCGCTCGTGTACGCGATCATCCAGGGCACCGACCAGGGGTGGACCACCGCCCCGGCGCTGGTCGCCGCCGTGCTCGCCGCGGTCGGGCTGGTCGGGTTCGTGCTGCGCGAGCTGCGCGCCGCCCAGCCGCTGCTGGACGTGCGGCTGTTCCGGCTGCGCGCGTTCAGCGCCGGCTCGCTGTCCATCACGGCGCAGTTCTTCGCCAGCTTCGGCTTCCTGTACATCATCATCCAGTACCTGCAGTTCATCGCCGGCCGCTCGCCGCTGCAGACGGCGCTGACGATGCTGCCGATGGCCCTCGTCCTGCCGCCGACCGCGCGCATCGCGCCCCGGCTCGGCGCCCGGTTCGGCGCCAACCGCGTCTCGGCCGTGGGCCTGCTGTGCACCGCCGCCGGCCTGAGCGTCCTGTCCTTCCTCGGCGTGCAGCTCAGCTACCCCGTCTTCTACACGGGCCTGCTGCTGTTCGCCCTGGGCATGGGGCTGGCCGGCACCCCGGCCACCACCGCCATCACCAGTTCGCTGCCCGAGTCCAAGCAGGGCGTGGCCTCGGCGGTCAACGACGTGTCGCGCGAGTTCGGCAGCGCGCTGGGCATCGCGGTGCTCGGCAGCCTGCTCGCCAGCGGGTACCGGCACAGCCTGGCGCCGGCGCTGACCGGGCTGCCGGCCCAGGTGGCCGAGCGCGCCTCCGCCTCCATCGCGTTCGTGTCCAACCCCGACCTCAACCGCCTCGGCCCGGCCGCCACCCATGTCGCGTCCGCTGCCCGCGCCGCCTTCGTCGACGGCATCTCGGTCGCGGTCCTCACCGGCGCCGCGGTCCTGCTGGCCACCGCGGTGCTCGTCTTCCTCCGCGCCCCGCGCAGCGACGCCGGACCACGGCACGCCGCGGAGCAGGTACTCACCGGCGTCGGCAGCTGACGGTCCGGTCGCGGCGGCGCCCCGGCTGATGCCGGGGCGCCGCCGCCGGGCGCGTGTTGGCTACCGTGATAGCCATGGCTGGCGAGGGCACGGTTCGGCTGGGCATCGATCTCGGTACCTCCACCACGGTCGCTCTGATCGCGCCGGCCGGGCGGCCACCCCGCCCGCTGCTGTTCGACGGCTCGCCGCTGCTCCCCTCCGCGGTCTGCCTGGATCCCACCGGCCGGCTCGTGGTCGGCCGCGACGCGGTGCACCTGGCCAGCGCCAACCCGGCCGCGTTCGAGCCGTACCCGAAGCGCTGCGTCGACGACGGGACCGTACTGCTCGGCCAGACCGAGGTGAGCGTGACCGCCATGCTGCAGGCGGTACTGGGCCGGGTGCTGGACGAGGCGGCCTTGGTCACCGGCGAGCCGTACAGCGAGGTGGTCATCACCTGCCCGGCCGCCTGGGGAGAGCGGCGGCGCTCCGTGCTGCTGGGTGCCGCGCCGGACGGCACCCGCCTGGTCACCGAGCCGGTGGCGGCGGCACACTCCTTTGTGGACATCGCGGGGCAGCACCTCGACGTGGGGCAGGCCGCGCTGATCTACGACTTCGGCGCCGGTACCTTCGACGCGTCCGTGGTACGCCGGCGGGCGGACGGCTTCGAGGTGCTGGCGACCGTCGGGCTGCCCGACTCCGGCGGGCTGGACATCGACGCGGCGATCGTCAAGCACCTCGCGGCGGCGGTACCCGATGCCGAGGGCTGGCACCGGCTGGACCACCCGGAGACCCCCGGCGACCGGCGCGCCCGCCGGCAACTGTGGGAGAACGTGCGTACCGGCAAGGAGATGCTGTCCCGGGCCACCAGCACCCTGGTGCACGTACCGGTCCTCGACCGGGACGTGCCGCTGAGCCGGGAGACGCTCGACGAGCTGGCCACCCCGGTACTCGACCGCACCGTGGCCACCTGCCGCGACACCCTGCGCGCGGCCGGCGTCGACGGCACCGGGCTCACCGCGATCTTCCTCGTCGGCGGGTCCAGCCGGATGCCGGCGGTGAGCACCGTGCTGCACCGCGCGCTGGGCATCGCACCGGCCACTGTGGAGCAACCCGAGCTGGCCGTGGCCGAGGGCAGCCTGCGCGCCGCCGGCCAGCCCGCCGGGGATACCCCCGACTGGCCACCGGCCGCTGTCGTACCCGCTGGTCCGAGGCCCGGGCGGCGCGTCCGGCGGTTGGTCGCGGCGGCCGCCACCGTCGCGGT
>DATEJJ010000581.1:0-3297 GCA_035278125.1 Rugosimonospora sp. | reverse complement strand
CGGCCACCGGCGACGAGCAGCGCATGCTGGGCGGCCTGATCTCCGGCGAACTGCGCCAGGGCGCGCAGGCGGGCCTGCTGGTCGACGCGATCGCCCGGGCCGCCGACGTGGACGTGGCGGCGGTACGCCGGGCCCTGCTGTTGGCTGGCGACCTGAAGGCGGTGGCCCGGGCGGCACTGACCGGCGGCGCGCCCGCGCTGGCCGGGTTCCACCTGAGGGTGGGCCGGCCGCTCGCCCCGATGCTGGCCCAGTCGGCGTCCACTGTGGACGAAGCGCTGGCCGCGACCGGGCAGCCGGCCATGGTGGACACGAAGCTCGACGGCATCCGGGTCCAGGTGCACCGCTCCGGCGCGGACATCGGCGTCTACACGCGCAGCCTCGACGACATCACCGCGCGGGTACCCGAGGTGGTGGCGGCGGTACGCGCGCTGGGCCCGAGCGAGCTGGTCCTGGACGGTGAGGTGATCGCGCTGGACGTGGCCGGGCGCCCCCGCCCGTTCCAGGAGACGTCCTCCCGCACCGCCCGGCGCGGGCAGCCCAGCACCGTGCTCACGCCGTACTTCTTCGACCTGCTCCACCTGGGCGGCGAGGATCTGGTCGACGCGCCGGGCGGCACGCGCTGGGCGCGGCTGGCCGAGGCGCTCCCGGGCGGGCTGCTGGTACCCCGCACCGAGGTGTCCACAGTGGAGGAAGCGACGGACGCGTTCGGCACCGCGCTGCGGATGGGGCACGAGGGCGTCGTGATCAAGGCGGTCCACGCGCCGTACGACGTGGGACGGCGGGGCGCCGCCTGGGTCAAGGTGAAGCCGCGCCACACGCTCGACCTGGTGATCCTGGCCGCCGAGTGGGGGCACGGGCGGCGCCGCGGCTGGCTGTCCAACCTGCACCTGGGCGCGCGCGACCCGGCCGGCGGCGGGTTCGTGATGCTGGGCAAGACGTTCAAGGGCCTGACCGACGAGATGCTCCGCTGGCAGACCGAGCGCCTGCTCTCCCTCGCCGTGGACAAGGGCGACTGGGTGGTGACGGTACGGCCGGAGCTGGTCGTGGAGATCGCGTTCGACGGGGTACAGACGAGCCCGCGGTACCCGGGCGGGGTGGCGCTGCGCTTCGCGCGGGTACTGCGGTACCGGGAGGACAAGCCGGCCAGCGAGGCCGACACGATCGAGGCGGTACGCCGCCTTCACATGAGTGAGAGCGACCGCACGTAGTTGACCTGCTGGTAGATGTGCGGCACGAGAGCCTGATTGGTGACCGGGATGCGAGATACGTAGGTGTACGGACCGTTGCTCACCCGCACCTGCACGGTGCCGCGGTACACGGTCTCCTTCGCGAGCAGGAACAGCAGGCTGAACAGGGTCAGGCAGAAGAAGCCGACGACGGCGAGCACGATCGCCCAGGTCGGGGTCTTCTGCTCGGCCACCCACTGGTCGGTGACGTCCCAGCGCGAGCCGCGCAGCGGGAACTCGCCGGCCGGGGTACGCACGGTCGTCGAGGTCACCTGGATCTCGCCGATCTGGGCGATCACCTGATCGCTCACCGGGTACGGCGCGGTCACCGGCACCGGCACGCCCGACGCGGGCACGCCCGACACCGGGATGCCGTACGTGGGCTGCGCCGGGTACGGCATGCCGTACGGCTGGCCCGGGTTCTGGCCGTACGCGCTGTACGGCGGATACGGAGGGTACGGGTCACCCATGCGCCATACGATAGTCGTCGTCCAGTTCGGCGAGGTCGAAGCCGTCGTCCGGCCCGCGCGCCTCGCGGCGTGCCGTCCAGCCGAACCCGATCAGCGTGAGCAGCGCGAAAGCCCACCACTGCACCACGTACCCCGCGTTCATGAGCGCGTTCTGGTGGTCCGCGGGGATCGCGCTGAAGGACGGGTCGCCGCCGGGCGCGCCGCTGTCCAGCAGCACGTACCCGTCGTAGAGCCGATACGGCAGCGTGCCCGCCAGCAGGACCGGCGAGATGCGCCGCACCTGGGTACCACCGTCCACCTGGATCGGCCGGTCCGCCCGGCTCTCCGGCAGGTGCAGCCGGCCGGAGACGGTGACGGTCCCGTCGGGTACCGCCGGGATGCGGGCGGGTGCGGTCACCGAGTCGGGGGCGGGTGGCAGCCAGCCCCGGTCCACCAGCACCGCGCTGCCGTCACCGAGCACCATCGGGGTGAGCACCTCGAAGCCCACGCCGCTGTCGACGGTACGGTCCCGGGCCAGGATCTGGTGCGCCACGTCGTACCGGCCGGTGACCGAGACGCGCGTCCACGCGGCGCTCGCAGGCGCGGGCTGCCCGGCGTCCAGCACCCGGTCCAGCGGTACCGGCGCCGCGCGGGAGGCGGCGTCGATGTGGGCGTTGACCGTGGCGCGCTGGTGGTAGCGGGACAACTGCCAGCACCCGAGCCCCACCATCACCGCGGCGGCCAGCACCATCATGGCGCCGAAGCCGATCCACCGGCGGGTGAAGAGGAACCCGTACACGTCGGTTCACGCTACCCGGGTGGCGTGGATCTCGCCGACGCGGTACGCCGCTGGCCCGGGTTCGGTATCGTCGCGGCTGCGGCCCGTGACCGGGAACCGCGGGGGGACAGAGCTTCGCATCCAGGCGGTTGCGACCGAAAGGGGAGCAAGCACATGCCCGGCACGCCTCGCGTGGTGATCGCCGCACCCTCCTCCGGCCACGGCAAGTCAGCGGTGGCCGTCGGCCTGCTCGCCGCCCTGCGCCAGCAGGAGCTGCGTACCACCGGCTTCAAGATCGGACCGGACTACGTGGACGCGGGCTACCTCGGTCTCGCCGCCGGCCGGCCCGCCCGCAACCTCGACCCCCGCATGCTCGGCCCGACCTGGGTGGCGCCGCTGTTCCTGCACGGCGCGGCGGGCGGCGACATCGCCGTGATCGAGGGCGCGATGGGCCTGTACGACGGCGCCGAGACCGAGTCGACCGCGCAGCTGGCCGCGATGCTGCGGGCGCCCGTGGTGCTGGTGGTGGACGCGGGGTCGATGGGCCAGTCGGTGGCCGCGCTGGTGCACGGCTTCCGCGCGTACGACGAACTGCTCTGGCTGGGCGGCGTGATCCTCACCCGGGTCGGCTCGGACCGGCACGAGCAGCTGCTGCGCGAGTCCCTCGACGACATCGGCGTACCGGTGCTGGGCGCGCTGCGGCTGCGTCAGCTGGCCGGCGCCCCGCTGCCCGCGCGCGACGAGGGCCTGGCGCCGGTGGTCCAGGAGACTGTGGCGGCGCGCCGCGCGGTCCGGCTGCTCGGCGAGGTGGTGGCGGACGGCGTGGACGTGGAGCGGGTGCTCG
>DATEJJ010000580.1:0-2473 GCA_035278125.1 Rugosimonospora sp. | reverse complement strand
AGACCACCTCCCGTACCCGCTGCGCCAATTGGACCAGCAACGCCGGACCACCCGGGTGGGACGTCCCCACCGGCAACAGATCCGGGCCGGCCGAGAACGCGACGACCAAGTGCCCAGAGACCGGGATCAGCCCCTTCGGAGATTTGCCCTCGCCCAGCCACCAAACACCCTGATCGACCGACACGGCGGTGGCCACCACCGTGTCCAGCCACTGGTCCACGCGTTTGCTCGCCTCGCGCAGTCCCTGCATCGTCAGGTTTCCCGGGACGACTCCAGCATCCCCGCCAGCGCCGCGAACTGCTGCGTCTGCGCCCGGATGCCCGACTTTCCCGTCACCGTCGCAACGATGGCGGGCAGCGACTCCTCGGTCACCTCCAACGGCTCGCCCTGGCCGCGCCAGGCACGCAGCAGCGCCGCGGCCTGGACCAGCCGCGCCTCGGTCAGCCCGCCGATGCCGTACACCCGCGCGGCCAGATACGCCACCGGCAACAGCTCACGCGGTGTCACGCGGAGACGCTCAGCCAACGCGGCCAGTACACCGGCCCGCTCCAGGGCCGGCATCGACAGCTCGCCACCGGCGACCGAGAGCAGGGCATCAGACAGCAAATGGACATCGATACTGGGATCCGCCCCGGTCGACTCGAACGCGTACGCCGAGGCATCGACCCCACCGAAAACAAACTCCAGCGTCAGCGTGTCCCGCTCGTCAACGGCCCGACTCAACTCGACCGGCACCTCAGCGTATATCTTCGGCGGCTCCGTTTCCTCATGGTGTACCTGCACCCAGAGCGGACCGGCCGCAACCTCCGACCGCTCAAGCAGGAAGCCAGCCAGCGCACGTGCGGTCTGGGCGACCGCCCACGGTGTTATCCGCCCCGGCAGCCCCGCCAGCACCTGTGGCATCCCCACCTTCCCGTACACCGCAACCGGATCCGCGCCGAGCAGGTCCGCCGGACGCACCACGATCCCCCGCCGGTGCCGATGCACGAGATGCCAATAAGCCGACAGCTCAAACACACCACCGCCCAGGTTACGCATCCGCGGTAGGCCAGTCATCGCCAGATCAGGGGTTTGCTCGGTGACATGAACCGTGTAGTAGCCATCGAAGGACTCCAGATCCAGCGTCCGCTCGTGCCACCACGTATAGGGAACGAAATGGTCCGCCAGACGCCCGTCGGCGAGATCAACCCGCGACCCGGCCAGCACGAGCACCTGATCCTTCCCCACCGACCCAGCCAGCTCGACCGCGACCGCCGCGTCGACCGGACCCTTCGTCACAAACTCCACCATCGCGTTCGCAGCGAACTTTTGGCTCTCCCTGCGAAGTACGGCCCCGGCCTGGTTCACATCAGACACCTGGACGGAATACAACGGCCGGTCCGCATGAGCCAACCTCGGCGAACCGTCCAGCCGGGGGCTCGACTTTGGCCACAACGACACACCCGCCAGACTCACGGCCACCCGATACCCCGGGATCGACAGCAACCTCACCGACCCCGACCAGTCGCGCACCGAACCCAGCGACTCCAACAACCGTTGTACACGGAACGCCAGCGCTTCTCCCATGAGGTGGTAGTAGCGGGCCCGACGGTCGAGGATCAGCCGGCTCGCCTCGGCCAAGCGACGCCGTAGCCGATCGAGTACCATCCGGTCGAAGCCGTTGATCGTGCCGGCGCGCCTCAGTTCGGCGCGTGCCCGGCGCCAGCGGGCCTTGTAGTGTCCTCTGCTTTGCTGGATGAGCGCATTGACCTCGTTGTCCGAAATGAAGCTCTCCAACAGTCGCGTGGCTGCCGGGTAACGTGGATCTCTGCGCTCTAGCGCTTTCGCCCACAGTGGGCCCCACACGTCCCAGTTTTCGAAAATCCGCTTCATCACAAGAGGATCGTCGGTGGCCGCACCCAGGCGCCTTCCTATGATGGTGGCGATCTCGACATGGGTCAGCTCGTGGGCCAATCTGGCAGTTCCGTCGTCCGGACGACTAGTGCGCAGGTCGAATTCCAGTACCCACCGGTTCGTGTTGAACGCGGCACAATATGACCCGGCCGGCCGCTCGATCTCGAACCTTGGGCCGTGCACGCTTCTGCGCAGGAATTTGACCAGTTCCCGCCAGGCGGCCTCGCGCCCCGAATCCTCGTTCCCCACCAGCACCGCGTAGTCCTTTTGGGCCTTCTCCCAAAACTCCTTCAAGAGCTTCGAGTCGGCGATCCTGAAGGACTGGTAGTCGAGCGAGGGGTCCGCTGCCGGCGCGCCAGCCTCCGGTCCCAGGAGTCGCGCTACGAGCGAGGACGCCTGCTCATCCGTTGCCGAGCGCGGTACATCCGCCGGTGGTGCCGGTACCGGCGGGGGGACGAGGTCCGTGATGTTGAGCCCACTCAGCTTACCGCCGGCAACGTCGTACGCCCACAGCGCGTCCTGCAACTGCCCCGGCTCCGAGGACTCCCGCAACGACTCCGCGGCACGGGTGAACGCCTCC
>DATEJJ010000579.1:0-12903 GCA_035278125.1 Rugosimonospora sp. | reverse complement strand
GCGACCGGCCAGGCCGCCGGCTGGTGCCGCCGCTCGCCCCGGCGTAGGGAGGCGACCAGATCGGCCAGCGTGGTCGCGGCCGTCACGGTGGTGCCGAGGATGGTCCGGGCGGCGGGCAGGTCCGCCGGGGCGACCACCGTGGCGGAGATGGCCGCGTCGGCGACCTGCTGGGCGCGGGCGCCCAAGCCGGGTATCGGGCGCAGGGTACCGTCCAGACCCAGTTCGGCCAGCCCGGCCAGTTGCATGACCTGGTCGGGGGGTACCTGGCCGGCGGCGGCGAGTAGGGCGAGCGCGAACGCGAGGTCCAGGCCCGAGTCGCCCGCCGGGATCCCGTGGCCGTGGACGGTCAGGGTCAGCGGCTGCGTCGGCCAGGTCAGGCCGGCGCTGGTGGCCAGAGCGGCAAACAGCCGGTCGCGAGTGAGCCAGGCGTGGTCGTCGCCCAGCCCGATCAGTTGCACGGCGGCCTGGTCGGCGGCGTGTTCGGCCTGGATGTGGACCAGGTGTGCGGTGTGGCCGGTGTAGGTAACGGCGGGAACCGTCACCACCGGACCACGGGTGTTGTGGTTGGTCACTGCTCGTCCTTTCTGGACAGTGGTCTGTGCTCGGCAGACGGGCACTCCGGCGCTGCGGGGGCGTTGGCGGTGCAGCCGCCGCACGGTGGGAACATGGGACGGTGTTCCGCGGCTCGGCTGACGTCTTGTCACTGTGGCGCTAGTACGGTCGTCTGCGCCGTGGGCAGCGATTCGCTGTCGGGCTTCCGCTCACCGTTCGGCCAGCGGAACGTGTGTAGCTCCGGCGAGCACGGGCCGAACGCGTGTACTCGAGCGCCTCCATCGGCTCTGCCTTGCTCATGCGTCACCGTCCTTCGACCTCGAACAGAACGGATATGTAGCGCACCTTCCTCGGCGGACGCTGTGGCGTCTGTATGCTCTCCTCTCTGGCCACCGCGTCGGACGACGCCTAACACGATGGGCCAGCCAGGGCTAGGACCGGCGGATTAGCTGTCCCGAATCTCGGCGTGCGCGAGCCAGGGACCCGTCCGGAATATCAGGCCCCGTGTAGTAACGGGCTCAGGCTCGGCCCAGGTTTGCCTCGCGCCGCCCTCGCAGCCCGCGTCGGCAATACGGCCGACACAGTGGTGAGGTGCGCTCGGCCGGCCGGCGACGTGTGGCAGGCGAGTATCGATACGCCTAGCCCGGCCAGCGGACCGTCCTCGCATTGTCGGCGCCGCACCGCGTAACCGAGTCCACCGGCTCCGCGCCGTGGGTACGGGACGTCTCCCGCAGGACGCCTTACCGGCACAGGGGGGAGAGCAGGCCCGACGGAGTGTTCGCCGCCAGTGGCACGTCGGGGCGAGGCCGGGCGGCGTGGCGCAACGGCTGCACATCAGCCGCCGTAAGTGTGCCGGGTCACCGGTGATGGCCTCGCCCTGGCGCAGCATCGCCTCGACGTCATGATCGAGCACTAAGTTGCCCAGCCCCGTACCGCGAAGCGTGCCAGTTCCGAGCAAAGTTGTGCTGGAGCACCACCAGTTCGCCCACCATGAACTGGTGGTGCTCCAGCGACGAGGTGCGCCGGCCGAACACGTCGCGCTCGCGCAGCCAGACGGCCGGCCCGGTCCAGGTCCTTTTCGTCCACCTGGCGGTGACGCGGCAGCTCGTACATCTGGGCGGGGTGACTCACGCCGTCAACCAGGACGACGGTCAGTTCGGCGACGTGGGTCTACTACGCTCTCCGCTCGACCAGTACCAGCGTCTGCGGGTCGGGGTAGCCGCGTTCGCCCTCGTCGACCGTGTACGCCAGCAGCACGCCCTCCCGTGCCTCGGTCTGGCGCACCTCGTACGGCTCGGTGTCCAGCAGGAAACCGTTGCGGACGTTGGTCTGTTGCATGCCCCATACCCGGTCGCCGGGCTGAAGCGCGGCGGCCGGCACCGCGGCCAGTTCGGGGAACACATACTCGTAGGTCAGTGCCCTTTCCTCGTCCTCCATGCGCCAGATCGTGGACAAGCAAGCCGCGCGGTGGGCCCGGTGGCCGTGCGCGGTCATCGGCGGTCAGTACACGCCGTGCCGTCCTCGCCTGGGATCACCGTCCGTACCGGGTGGGTAGGGTGACTGGTGCGGAGCAGGTGCCTACGGCAACGAACGCTGTGTGTGCCAGGCGCCGCCGCGCGGCGGGCACATTCGCCAGTGCCGTCATGTGCGACACGTACGGTCCGTATAGCAGGGCCGTGCGCTGGCTGAGGCGGGCGCTGACGTAGAAGCGTGCGCCGGGCCGCCGCTGGATCGGTTCCAGCGGGGCCTGTTTGAACTTGTGGTGCAGGTAGCGGCGGGCGGCCCGCTCGTTGGCGATGCCGGTGCCGTAGTAGGTGACGCGTTTCTCGTTCACCGGTCGGCCTCCCGCTGTGAGCGCCGGCGCCGGCTGCGCGCTGCGGCCGCAGTGAACGATGGGCCTGTACCGCGCCCGCCGTACTGACCCCGCGCGGCGTCGTCGTAGTCCCACCGGTCGGCGGCGGCGGCGCTGCCCGGCGCGGGGTGATGGATGTGGGGGCCGACGTCCTCGACCCCGTCGAACCCCTCATCGGTGTGCCAGCGCTCCATCTTGTCCTGGTCCGGGTAGAACACCATCGGGGCGGCGCAGCCCCGACACAACGCGGCCAGGGCAAGCGTCCCGCCGGGGTGCCACCCGGCGGTGGTGAACAGGTCCGCGGCCGCGCGGGCAGCGGTCGCGCGGGACTCGAACGGGATATCCGGTACCGCGTGGTGGCGGAAGTAGTAGCCGGCGGGGACCGCGTTGTGCGGCTGTCCGTTGCGCACCACGACCCGCTCCACTCGGTCGGATTCGCGGCTCAGCAGGGCCATCGCCGGGGCGGCCATAATCAGACTCCTTTCAGCACAGGTCGCCATGCGGAGCGACCAGAACGCCTGGTGTCGATCTCGCCCTGGGCGGGCTCCGGGTCGTACACGCGTGGGCACAGCTCGGCCAGCAGCCGGGACGTCTCGCCCTGCCCGGCCAGGCGCAGCGCGGCCAGGTGTACCCGCCAGGTCAGGCGGGTCAGCGCGCGCCGTGCGCGGGGTATGCGTCGCATCTATGCCTCCTCCCGGATGCGGGCGGTGGTGATGACCGTCTGGGTGCGGTCACGTGACCGCACGTCGTCCACGCTGGCCGGGAAAGCGGCGCGAGCGCAGAGCAGAGTTCTGGACTGGTCGGACATGGTTCTCCCTTGTGCCGTCGGGATTCTGATCTGGAGTCCGCGAGCCGACCCGGGGCGTGGAGCGGACTGGGTGAGGGCACCCCCGCATGGCGGTTCATGCCGTTCATCGGCCGACCAGCCGCGTGATGTGGTAATCGTTGATGCTCTTCGCGTGTCGCGGCAGCGGCGGAGTCATCCACGCCACGCCGGGCCTGAACGCCAGGAGCAACGTGGACGTACAGGCCGGGCTTGCGTGCCGGCGAGGTAGCACTGCCTCGAAGCGCGCAGTCGTGGCGTGGCTAGCCTTCACCGTGCCCGGTGTCCCACCAGGGCCGGCCGGTCATCCGCTCCTCAAGGGCCAACTCGGCCGCCACGACGTCCGAGTGCCGGCTTTCCCACGCGCGCTCGCAGTACCGCTCGTGAAGGTAGTCCGCCTCGGCCTGCGCCTCATCGGCAGCGGACACCTCGTAGCACATGCGGACCGCTTTGGCGGAGACGTGATGGACGCGGCACCGTCCGCACAGCGGGCCGGAGTTGGACGGCAACGGGTAGCCCGAGAGGAAGCACTCGATGCCGTCGATGATCTTGGTGTCGTAGGTAACGCCGTTGATGGTGACTTCCACCGTGCACTCCTCACCTCTCGAGACGTCGGGGGATTTGGGCGCCGGCGCAGGCGCTTGTCAACTGCGGCAGCCGCAGGCGTACAAGGAGTCCACGACGGCGTAGCTGCCGGGCTGGCTGCGGTACTGGTCGCGAGTCGGGAACGTGTCGCCGTACCGGTCACTTCCCTCAACCGCCGCGACGTCGTAGCCGCAGAACTCATGTACGTCGGCGGGTCCGGTGTGCTCGCCGTGCCACAGGACCACCCCGTCGCGGACGGTTTCGCGGACCACGTAACCGACGATGGCGGCGAGGCCGTGCGGGTGGTGCCCGTTGGCACGCAGCGGCCGGTACTCGCGCAACCGGCGACCAGCAACAAGGGTGTCAGGCAGGTCGCTGGTAATGATCTCGGCGGTCACGGGTGTCTCCTCAAGTTGCCGTTGGATGGCCTGGCCTGCCGGCGGCCGGGAGGCGAGCACCGGCAGGCCAGGGGCATGGGGGTGGTGGGGCCTACCGGGTGGCGTCCCGGTAGTCGGTGGCAGTCACGCAGTGCGGTTCGATCACCTGCTGTGGGGTCTTGCACCGTGGACGCCCGGCGGATGTGAGTGATCCGGATGTCGGGGTGTCGCGCTGACGGGACCGGTCATGAGCCCGCCCGGGGGTCGGGGGGTGGCAAGCCATCACCGGTCAGAAGATCTTGGCGTCGAGCGCAGCGAGACACGCCCGCCAAGATCTTTTGATCCGGGGCTTGCACCCCCGGCCCGGGTGGGCTGACCTGGGGCCCGGTCAGCAGCGACACGCCCGTGGCCACCCACAGTCGCGGGTCAACGAGGTGCGCGGCAGCCGGTCATGCGACCGGTGCGGCGGCCCCGACCGGTACCACCCCACGACTGCGGGTCCACAAGGCCAGACGATGTGGCTATGGTCCGCGACGATGACCGGATCGATCGCGGTGGGCTGCCGGATGCCCCTACCGGCGCGGCGTCGCTCAGGCACGACCGGTAGACGATCGCGTGGCGGCGCGGGCCGGGGTAGGCGTGGCATCGCCATCACGCCAGGCGACAGGTTGGTCGGTGTTCTCGCCAGGCAGCGCGAGCTCGCCGACCAGCCGGACCGCCGCGGGTGCGTCCGCGGCGCCGCAGGGGGCCGGCTGGCCATGCACCGGCGGCACGTAGGGTCGGGGCGACTTCACGAGGCAGACGCGCCGGGCCCAGTTGCTGGCGGCCGGAGCGGACGAGGTAGGTCATCGTCTGTGCCTGCTCAGCGCACATATGCGCCCAGGCCAGCAGGCATCCGCGGCCCATGGCCACAGCGACGATCAGGCGGCCAGGGTCAGCTCCCGGGGCAGATCCTCATTGACCAAGCACTCCACGAGCGCCGACACGATGACCTCCATCGCGGCGGGGGTCACGGCGTTGCCGGCCAGCTTCACCAGAGTTCGCTTCGACGCACCGGGTAGCAGCTGCCACGCGTCGTCGAACCCCATCAGCAACGTCACCTCCTCCGGGTCCAGCATCCGGAAGAAGACATTGGCCAGCATCTCGTCGGTGACATCCTCGGGCACGAACTCCTCACCTGGAGTCCACAGCTCGGCCTGCTCGCGCGTGAACAGGCCCCGGCCGTCGGGCAACGACGCCATGCCGTACGTGTCCCGGGTGCTCAGCGTGCCCGACGGCCGGTTGATGGGGAACGGCAGCGACCGCTCACTGCCGTAGTACGGCACCAGTTGCGGCAGGATCTGCTCTGCCCACAGGCTCAGCAACGACTGCTGGCTGCTCGACGTGACAGTGCGGGCCGGCTGATCGGTCGGGGTGCAGCGCGACTCCCCGCCCCGCGGTGTCTGGTTGCGCATCAGCATCGACGCCGCCGGCATGACCAGTCCGTGATGGTTGCCGCCCGCGGTGACCGTACCCGCCGGCCGCATGGTTGTGTTGGCGTTGTCCTTGTCCCCACCGCCGCGCAGCGGGGTGATGAACGGCAACGGTACGGCCACCGCGGTTTCGGCACGGGTGGTCTGCGTGCGGATCGGGTCGGTGGCCGGCTTCGGGTCCTTGCCCCCGTCGCGGCCTTCCACCGGAACAAGCAGGGGCGGCACGAGCAGGGACTGGTGTCCCTTCGTCGTCACCGTGCGGGCCGGCTGCGTGCTGGAGGTGGTCAGGTAGCCGCCTTCCCCGCCGTGGGCGCCGAAGTTGCGCGTCAGCAGTGGCGGCACCGCCAGGCCGTCGCATTCCCGGGTCGTCAGGGTGGGGCACGTCTCGTTGACCGGCCGGGCACAGTTGTCACCCTTGGCCCGCCACGCCCCACCGGTGGGAACGAGCAGCGGCAGCCAGTGCCGGGCGTACCCGACTCGGATGCGTTGCATCGTCGGCGGTTCCAGGTCGTCCATGCCCAGCATGGCCCGGTCCCCGATCCGCACCCCTGGCTTCGACAGGTCCAGAGCGGTGATCGCCGGCCGGGTTGGGGGGAACAGCTCCTGGCGGTGCTTCCTGCTCGGGCACAGGTACACGTACTGCCCGTTCGGGCCCCATGACCCCATGTCCACGCCGGGTTTCTTCCAGACCTGCACCGCGTACACGACCTGGTCGCATTGCGGGCAGTACGCGCGGGGCCGCAGCCACTTGTCCCAGTCGGGGTTGCGGCCCAACGCTTTGAGCCAGTAGGCGAGGAACAACCGATTGCGGGACTGCGGTACCCACGGCGCGCGTACCGGCTGCGCGAACATGCTGTTTAACGCGATCAGGCGGGTGCGGTAGCCCATGCGGTGGAACTTCTTGCGGTATGCGTCCCAGTCCGCCCATTGCCGGGCCTGCGGCACGTTCTCCATCACGCCGATCAGCACCGGTGTTCCCTTGCGGACCTGGACCTCGAGGTAGCGGGTGACCTCGTGCATGAGCAGCCGGCCCCGCTTGTACTCCTCGATGCGCTTGCGCTGCTTGGGGGTGAGCTGCCGCAACGCGTCCACGTCGAACAAAACCCGCTGCTGCTTGGTGGCCAGGTCGAAGTCCCGCGGCATGCCGTTGGCCGAGGTGAACGGCGGGCAGATCGGGCTCGCCAGGTAGCAGTCGACGTGCGGCATCTGGTCGACATTCAGCTTGGTGACGTCTTCCTGGAACATCCGCGTCCCGGGGAAATTCAGCTGGTAGGCGCGGCACGCGTCGGGCAGGTGGTTCGCGGCCCAGGTGTGGGAGATGAAGGGCACGAACCCGGCCCCGTACGAGGAGCCGCCCTGGCCGCAGAACTCGTCACCGGTCGAGATGCCGTCGGAGCAGCGCGGCGGGTAGAAGGCATGCCAGCCGACGTCGTTCCCGTCGACGTCCAGACGCGGGGCCTTGTTGTCGGTCATAGTGTCGCCATCCCGTCGTGGGAGGCGTGGTGGTTTCGGCGGTCGCTGGCACGCCGTACCGCTCGTCGCGCACCTCCTCGCGCTCGCCGTCGCGGTGGGGGTGACGTGAGCCGGTCCTGGCCTGGCGGCAGCGCCCGTTGCCGGTCAAGCTGGGCCATCCGCTGCTCGGCGACACAGCTCGCGGAGACCCGGGCGAGGCTGCGTTGCAGGCGCCGAGGTTCCTCCTCCAGCCGCTGGATACGCCGTATGACGGCGGGGGAGTAGTGATTGGCTTCCTCGTTCGCGGCGGCCGCCGCAGCGGTGGGCAGCGCGCAGGCGGACTGGTCCCGGCTGCGCTGGACGAGGATGCGCGGCCCGCGGCGGTACCGCCAGCCGCGCACGGTGGCCACCAGCTCGTGCACGCCGTCGCCTATCCATGAGCGGGTCCGTCGGGTGTCTTCGGCGGGGTGGTGGATGATCGTCGCGTCAGCCACGGTCAACTGTCCCGGTACATGGTGTCGGCGACCGCAACCTCGTACACGTGGTCACGGCCGTAGCAGTCGATGCGGTGCGCGGTCAGGCACCTGGGTTGTGCCCGGCTCACTGCGGCGTTGAGTAGCCATTCGGCGAGGTCCCTGACCTCCTGCTCGCCACGGCTGATGATGGGCTGACCGTCGTAGGTATCGTCCGGGCACAGAACGCCGAGCAGCTCCACCCGCGTCACGCCGGACTTGCTACTGATGACCGTGGCGACGCGGTCGCATTCGGGCCAGTGCCCCCGCAGGGCCTGCACCGCCTCAGCGGCGAGCAGTTCCGCGGCCAGGTCCGGGCCGGCGTCGTTGAGCAGCTGCGCCTGCCGGCCCGCAGATGCCGCCAAGTGGACACGCGTGAGGTCGGCCTCGTAGGTGCCGAGCAGCGTCGTCATGCCATCGGTGTCGGTCTGCTCGCGAATCGCGACCCGCTGCTGGTCGGTCAGGTAGGGCCACAGATCAGCGATCCGCCGGGTCAGGCGATCGCCCACCGCCTTGTAGTAGGCGGCCAAAGCCTCCTGGGGGGTCATTGTGGTTCTCCTATCGTCCGTATCGGGTGGGCAGGGTGACTGGTGCGGAGGTGGTGGCAACCGAGGGGAATGCGGTGTCCCGCGGCTTTCGCCGCGCTGCGGGTACCTTCGCGAGGCCGGTCGTATGCGACACGTACGGCCCGTTCAGCGGCGCGGTGCGGCGTCCCGCCGGAGGCGGACAGGTTGACCCGGGTGATCGGGGCGCCGCTGAATCGGCTCCAGCGGCTGGTCCCGGAACCCGGATGCTGGTAGCGGTCGGCGCTGGCTTATCAGCGCGGCGGGCGCCGTACTGGTTGCTCCGCTCAGATAGAGCTGCGCGTCTTTTCTGCACTGCCAGCGGCGATCAGCTGGGCAAGCTGGGCGACGGTGGCGCCGGACAATCCCCCTGGGCCAACGATGTGCAGGGTGCGGGTGTCGCCGAGCATCTGCGCGGCGCTGTGCGGCCCGCACCGTGGTGCGGTGCAGCCATTCCTCCCGGTCATCGAGGTACACGGTGATGTCGGCCAGCAGAAACTCCTCCGTGTCGCCCCGAGCCCGGGCGTGGTCGATCGTGGCGGCGCACCGAGGGCAGTCGGAGCCGGTGTGGTCGCCGCACACGGCGGCGAGGGCCTCCGCCACGGCGGGAGTGTAGGTGGCCGGTTCAGGCATGGTTGCCCTCCGGCGCCAGCGCCTGAGCCAGGGTTCGTGTGGTGCGAAGCCGCAACGCGCACCCAGATGGGTCCTGCCCGGGCGCCCACAGGCTGTATGGATGATCCCGGACAGCGCGGAATGCTTGGAGCCGGTCGTGGTCAACGAACCAGCCGTTGCTGAGCCAGCGGCGGGTGAGGTGGTCGTTCATCGGCTGCTGGCGCGCCACTCTAAGCGGCTGGGCAACGGTCGCCAGCAGTTCACGCCGCCGCCGCGGTGCGCAGTCCTTGTGCGGGCCCTCGTGCCCGTTGTCGAGGATGAACAGGTACTTGCCGCACACCGTGCAGTCCGCCACGGTCACCGCCACCACACGGTGGGTGGGTTGTCGTCGGCGGCGGGTTGGCCGTCACGCTGGACGGCACCCTGCGCGGCCCGCGCGGTCGTGTGGCTGCCGAGCGTCCAGCCGCCCGGGTTGCAGACCACGCTGCGGGCCACCTGGCCGTCGGGGGCGGTGGCGCGACGTACGGTGCACCCGGCGTTCGGCCGGTCTCGGATGTCGATGGCAGGCATCCCGTGGCTCTCCTTTCTCAAATCTCAGATCGGGGTGGTGGCGGGCTGGCCGATGGTCGGTGGTGGCGACGATCCCCGCGACGGTGCGCAGCGTCGCGAGCGCCTCCGAGGCCACGTCCCGAACGGTGGCGCCCGCAGCACGGACGTATTGGCTGCGCCGGTGTCGCCGGCCAAGGAACCGGCGGTGAGGAATCGGCCGGCCAGCCGGGATTGGCCGAACGCCTCGCGGCCGGCCCCGCCTGGGCGCGCCAGCAACCCGCGGCGGGTTGGTGCTGGGCGAGTTCACGGTCGGTGGTGAGCGCGGAGTACGCCTGCGCGGCTTGCGCCCATGTCTCCCCGCGTACCCGTCATGGGTGCCGGGTTTCGGAGGCACCTTTGGCGTCGGCGGGTCCAAGGCCACATGCGGGGCGCACACTGGGCCCCGTGTCGCTCGCCTAGCCCCGGCTGGGCGAACAGATCAGGTAGTAACCAGCGGTCCGCGGACAGCGGCCCGTCGCCCTGCTCGTATGGGATCGGCTTGACAGCCGGGCGGCACCGGGCGGGAGCCACGCATCGGCACCATCGGCGGAGCGCAGAACCCACCGCACCCAACTGGTTCGGGGTGGGGTGCTGGGGAGGACAGACTGCCTCCGCCTCGGCCTGCTCGACCCGGCGCCAGGGTGGGCATGCCCCGGGTTGAGCGTTCAGCCGACCGGCGGATACACCTGCCCCACGCGCAGCACCGCGGCGTCGATCACCACCGGCGGCTCGTCTTCGACGGCCGGATCCGGCAACGTCGGTTCGTAGCGCGGGTCATCCGCGTACGGGTTCGCCTCGAAGTGCGAGGATGGGCAGCCGTCGGGGCACTCGTTCCACGCCCGGTCGGCGGTGGGGTCGCCGGCCAGCACCGGCCGGTGCGACCACACACACCGCGCACCATCCCGCGTGGTGTGCGCCGCGTACCGGTACCTCGCCCTGGGCAGCGGACGACCGCCCTGCTGGCGCAGCGCGGCAACTAACTGCCGGGCCCACCGCGTCAATTCCGGGTAGGTGCCGACCAGCACCGGCACCACCGAGTTGTACTCGTCGCCGATGACCAGGGCGACCTGACCGGGCGCATACCGTCGGTCGCCCCACAGCTCAGGGCGGTCGTCGTACCGGTGCACGGTGACATCCGGCTCCCGGTACACCTCGTAGTCGGTCACGACGGCTGGGCTCCTTCCCGTAGCTGGGTGGCGGCGGCGCGGACACGCCGCGCCGTGGTCCAGTTGGTGGGCTGCCGCCCGACGGCGCTGACCGCGTCGGCGAACACCCACCGGTCGTCCACCCTGGCGTGCTGCATGGCGGCTATCACCGCGTCGCACACCCCGACCTCGCCGAGGTCGGGGGCGTCGAGGAGCTGGGCCGCCATGTCCAGAAGGTTCGCCAGCAGGTGCGGGCCGCTCGGCGGGGCGGGGGTGGTGTCCACGGCTACTCCTCGTCCGGTTCGGTCAGGTAGCTGCCGGCGCACCCGGCGCGACAGCGCAGGGCCTGACGGTCGCTGTCGGTCAGCATCCCCACCGTCGCCGCATCGAGCTGGGTGCCGGAGTGCGGGCGCCAGTCGCCCAGGACGTTGGTGTGCTCCGCCCAGAACAGGGCGGGGAGCCGGTACCAGCGGGTGTGGTGGCCGGCGCTGACGTCCACCACCTGCTCCACACCCACCGTGGCGGCTAGCTGCTCCAGGTCGGCGGGCAGCGCCCCGGCGACCGCGAGCACGAGCGCGCCGCGTACCTGCGGCGGGCGCTGCGACCACAGCCGCAGCGAGTTGACGTCCAGGATGATCCGTGTGGTGGTGGTCGGGTCGCCGCTGGCCACGGCGAGGTCCAGAGTGGGGTGGCGCGTCGCGGTGATGTGGTGCTCCCGCAGACCGCCGACGATGGCGACGTGGTTGGAGATCAGGACGGTGGGCATGTCATGCCCCCCATGCTCCGGGCCGGCGGCGCGGGTGGATGCCCGTGCCGTTGGGGTAGCGGAACACCAGGGAGCAGGCGCTGGCGGAGCATCCGTTCTCGGGGCCGGTGGGCGCGGCCGCAGCCGCCGCACCCGGCCGGCCTCCCCGGATCGGCCTCGTCGGGACGGGTGTCGAGGGGGAGGACCGGGCCGGCGCGGTGGGACCGGGTGAAGTCGGTGACGATCACCCCTGCCTGCCAGGCGACGGCTCCGCCTGCGGCGTACCGGGGGCGGGGGGCAGCTCAGGCAGCCGCTGCGAGGCCGAACCCGGATCCGGAGGTGGTGGTGTGGCCGTGTCGCCGTCGTGGGCGCTGCGCGCGCTCCGCGGGTCCTGGATCGGCTCTTCCCGGAACGCCAGGACGCATCCCGACGCTTCCAGGGCTGTCTGGGCCTCGGCAGCGGCCTGTTCGAACCGGTGTCGGTGCGGCGCCGGTGTCGGCATGGTCCGCAGCCGCGCGGGTACGCTGGCCGGCTCTACCGATCCGGCGTACTCGGCTGGCCCGTGGCCCAGGCCAGACGCCATGCGGCGGATCTGGTCGGCGTGGACGTCTTCACCGGCCTGGGTCAGGTCGGTGCACAGCGACTCCAGGACCTGCCGCAGCATGGCCACCTGCGCCGTCGCCGCCAGCGCCTCCTCCTCCACGTCCAGGAACCGCCGCAGCACGGCTACCTCGGGCGGCGTCGCCAGCACCACCTCCTCCGCTGCCGTGGCCGGGGCGGCGGGCACCGCCGTCTGCTCCCAGGTACCGGCCGGGTGCACCGCCACCCACATCGGCAGGCGGAACTCGTGCTCGTCACCGTCGAGGGTGACGGTGACGAACTCGCCCGCCTCGTGCCTGTTGCGCACCGGGCTGATCGCGGTCACCGGGCCGCAGAACGAGCGCACCAGGTGCTGCCCGCTGCCCGCGAACCCGCGGTCCCGGTAGCCGACCACCAGGTCACCGACCTGCAACAGGGGCGGCGGTTCCCGATGCGTCCAGGTGGTGGCGAGCAGCCGGTCCACCGGCTCCCGGTCGGTGGGCATCACCCACCTCGCCTGCCCCGGCGCTGCCGGCAGGGTGGCCAGCCAGGCGGCGACGTCGGGTACCCGCTGCCCGGCGTCGAGACGCTCGAACACCTCCAGGTACCGGGAGGCCAGGAACCGCTGCTCGGCGATGGTCAGCCCGGCCAGGTCCACCGCCTGTAGCTGCGGGCCAGACGCGGTGATCGGAAGGCGGTGGACCAGCCGCCGCGCGTACCCGACCAGGTCGGCGCGGCGACGCTCCGGCGAGTCGTACGCGTGCTGGTGCGCCGTGGCCGCGTAGGACATGAGGTTCCGCCAGCGGGCTACCCGCTGCGCGAGCTCCACCGGCCACGGCTCACCGTTCGGGGTGTCGCACTGCTGGCCGTTGCGGCGGCGCCCCGCCACCCGGTCCCAGGAGATCGTGGGCGGCCACCCGTCGCCGGCAACGCTGAGGGACTTGGCGTTGACCCGGGTCACCTGGTACCAGCCGCCCAGCCCCTGGTACTTGGCCCAGTCACCCTTGACGAAGTGTTCCCGGCCCCAGGCGACGAACTCGCCGGTG
>DATEJJ010000578.1:0-2789 GCA_035278125.1 Rugosimonospora sp. | reverse complement strand
GTGGGCCGGGTGAGCAGGGCCGCGGTGGCGCTGAGCGTGGGTACCACCGCGTAGCCGCCGGGGGCGCCCCAGCTGCCGTCCGGGGCCTGGCGGGCGAGCAGGAAGTCCAGCCGGGCGCGGTGTCCGGGCAGGTCGGGGCGCAGCGCGACCAGGCGCCCGGTTTCGTAGACGGATGCCGATACCCGACCGCCGGCGTCATCGACCATTTCGGTCAAAAGACGATGAGCAGGGTCATTGACGACCGTGTCCGCCGAACCGGTGTCCCGCACCGCGCACCTCCGCCATTGGCGTGGCTGGGCGTCGTGGCGGGCAGCGCTGCACGTCACGGCGCACAAAGCATTGAAGGGGAATGAGCCGCAGGCCGGGTCCCGCGCCGGTCGTACCATTCTATGCGCGCCCGGCCGTCCATTGATCCGGCGGCGGCCCGTGCATTTCGGGACCGACGCCTGTCATTTTCCTGTTGCCTGCCGGAAACAATTCCGGGGAAGCCCGGAGGGCCGAAACCCCCTAGGGGTCGAGCGTGCGGCCCGCCTGGACACTACGTTGGGTAGTTTTCCAGGTACCGACCGTCCAGAGTGGCCTCCACCGTTCGGTGGACCCGGCATGATCAGGCACTTTGGCACGCCCGTACGGCGGAAAACGTACTCCCTGTGCGAGATCAACCGACCCAGTCTTGAGCAGGACTCGGGACGCTGCTAGGTTCCTCGGGTACTTTCCGCGACCGACTTTCGGCAAAAAATGCGGGTCGGTGCTGCGATCTCGGAACGGCGACACTAGTCCTTTGACTTCGTTGGGCGGGTCTGAATGAGATCAGGCAGTTCCCGGGTGCGCATGAAGGTCGTCGCCCTGCTTGTTTCGATGGCCGCCCTATGGGCCTTCGCGGCGTGGGTCACCCTGCGCGAGGGACTGAACCTGCTCTACGTGACCACGGTGACCAACGACGTCGGCAACCCGGCCGAGGCGCTGGCCGACGCGCTGCAGGATGAGCGCCGCCTGTCCACCGTGTACCTGGGCGGGGGGCGTACCGCCGCGGCGCACGACGCGCTGGTCGACGCCCGGACCCGTACCGACGCGGCGCGTAACCGGTTCGAGAAGCTCTCCAGCTCCGCGGCGCTCAGCTTCGCCGCCAGCGACGAGCTGCGCCAGCGCATCGCCGACGAGCGCACCGCACTGGCCGGGCTGGACGCGCTGCGCGGCAACATCGACGGCGGGCAGGTCGGGCGCGGCCAGGCGGCGGACGGGTTCACCGCGACCATCGCCGCCGGGTTCCGCGTGTACAACTCCCTGTCCAGCCTGGACGACCAGCAGATCGCCAAGGAGTCCCGGGCGCTGGTCGGCCTCAGCCAGGCCCGCGAGCTGCTCTCCCAGGAGGACGCGCTGCTCGCCGGCGTGCTGGCCGCCGGGCAGTTCACCGGTACCGAGCCGCAGGACTTCACCGAGCTGGTCGGGCAGCGCCGCTTCGTGTACCAGAACGCCAGCAGCGAGCTGCCCCCGGCGACCGCCACCGACTACCAGAACATCATGTCCGGGCCGGACCTGACCCGGCTGCAGATCCTCGAAGACCAGGTCATCGACCGCGCCGGCGGCACTCTCCCGTTCAGCGCCGCGGTCTGGAACGCGGCCGTCCAGCCGGCCCAGGCCGACCTGCGCGACCTGGAGCTGCGCGGCGCCGACGTGGTGGTCGGGCAGGCCCAGCCGATCGCCATCGGCGTGCTCATCCGGTTGCTGCTCGCCGGCGGCCTCGGGCTGATCGCCGTCATCGCCTCCGTGGTGATGTCCATCACCACCGCCCGCGCCCTGGTGCGGCAGCTGGAGCGGCTGCGCAACGCGGCGCACGAGCTGTCCGACCACCGGCTGCCCAGCGTCGTGGACCGGCTGCGCCGCGGCGAGGAGGTGAACGTCGCGGTCGAGGCGCCGCCGCTGCGCTTCGGCAACGACGAGATCGGCCAGGTCGGCCACGCCTTCAACGCGGTGCAGGAGACGGCGGTACGCGCGGCGGTGGAGCAGGCCGAACTGCGCCGCGGGGTACGCGACGTGTTCCTCAGCCTGGCCCGGCGCAGCCAGGCCCTGCTGCACCGGCAGCTGGGACTGCTGGACACCATGGAGCGGCGGGCCACCGACGACGAGGAGCTGGCCGACCTGTTCCGGGTGGACCACCTCGCCACCCGGATGCGCCGCAACGCGGAGAACCTGATCGTGCTCTCCGGCTCGGTGGCCGGGCGCGGCTGGCGCAACCCGGTACCGATCGTGGACGTGGTCCGCGGCGCGCTGGCCGAGGTGGAGGACTACACCCGGGTCGAGGTACTCCCGATCGAGGCGGCGGCGCTGGCCGGGCGGGCGGTCGGCGACGTGATCCACCTGCTCGCCGAGCTGATCGAGAACGCGGTGTCGTTCTCGCCGCCGTACACGAAGGTGCAGGTGGGCGGGGCCCTGGTGGCCAACGGCTTCGCGGTGGAGATCGAGGACCGCGGGCTGGGCATGGGCAAGGCCGACCTGGCCGCGGCGAACGCGCAGCTGGCCGAGCCGCCCGAGTTCAACCTGACCAGTACCGCCCGGCTGGGCCTGTACGTGGTGGGCCGGCTGGCCGAGCGGCACGCGATCAAGGTGCGGCTGCGCGAGTCGCCGTACGGCGGCACCACCGCGATCGTGCTGATCCCGACCGCGCTGGTGGTGGAGAGCCGCCCGGCGCCGGTACCCGCGGTGGACGGTCCGGGGAACGAGATCGCGGCGGCACCCGCCCCGGTGGGCGCGCCGCTGCTCCCCCGCCGTGCGGCCCCGCCGGGCAGCGA
>DATEJJ010000577.1:0-10059 GCA_035278125.1 Rugosimonospora sp. | reverse complement strand
CGCCCGGTTGTTCCCCGACCCCGCGACGATCAACACCTTGCCAGTATCCAGCAACGCCGCGTGCACACCATTCACCCGCATATCCTTCGGCAGGTCGATAATGCGCCACTGCCCGTACTTCTCTTTGTACTCCTGGCTATTTATCTTCCGCTGGTGCAGGAATGAGGATACGGCCGTGTAAACCGGTGGCGCATTGACTCCGAATAGTAGCAACGCCACTGCCACCGGTAACCCTACATGCGTCCTGAAGAAAGACTTCTGCGGCTGCTGCATATTACGTCCTCCCCTCCGACCCCAAATGGACCGTAGGTGGACGTTTCTCAATGGGTCAACCCGCCGGCCGGCTGGCCGGATCCTCCAGGCAGGGGGTCCGGAATCCCCTTGGCAGCACCGATCCACCGGCGGCGACGTTCCGTACCAACTGGGCCAAGCGCCCCGGGTCGGTGTCCTTCAGGATGAAACCGGCGGCTCCGGAGCGCAGCGCGACGGTGACGTATTCGTCGGCGTCGAAAGTGGTCAGAATCGCCACCGCCGGCGGCTCGGGCCGCGCGCGGATCAGCCCGAGAATCGTCAGACCGTCCACATCGGACATCCGGAGGTCCAGCAGTACCACGTCCGGCCGGCACCGGTCGATCGCCGCCATGGCCTGCCCGCCACCCGCCGTCGCCACCACGTCGATGTCGCCCGCAACCTGGAGGATCTGCTCCAGGCCGGAACGCACCAGCGCCTCGTCGTCGACAATCACCACCCGGATCACGCCCTGACGATAGCGCTCCCGTGCCGTAGAGTGGCGCCACGGATGCGTACGGCAACGCGTTGGCGGCCGGTTTCCACCACCTAGGGTGGCTGACCCCCCACCCAGCGGGGCACCCATCGGGCGGGTACCGACCCCGCCGGTCGGCGGGTACACCCCCGCCGGGTGGCTGGATCCGCCCCCGGCACCAGGGCCTCCCGGCAGGTGCCGGAACGCCGCCCAGCGGCCCTGCCGTCTAGTGTTGACGGGTGATCCGGGTGATGGTGGTGGATGACGAGGCGCTGGTCCGCTCCGGCTTCCAGCTCATCCTGCGCGCGGCCAGCGACATCGAGGTGGTCGCCACGGCCAGCGGTGCCGACGCCATGGCAGAGGTGAACCGGCACCACCCCGATGTCGTGCTCCTTGACATCCGCATGTCCGATGTGGACGGTCTGACCATCCTGCGGCAGATCCGCGCCCTGCCCGAACCGCCCACCGTGGCCATGCTCACCACATTCGACGCGGACGAGTACATCGCCGCCGCGCTGCGCTGCGGTGCCGCCGGGTTCATCCTCAAGGACACCGACCCCGAGCAGCTGGCCCACCTGGTCCGCACGCTCGCCGAGGGCGCGGTCGTGCTGTCACCCAAGGTGACCCGTACGGTCATCAGCGGGTACCTCGACAGCGGCGGGAGCGACAGCGCGGCGGCCCAGGTGGCCCAGTTGACCGACCGGGAACGGGAGGTGCTCGTCCTGGTCGCCGACGGACTGTCCAATGCGGACATCGGGGCCCGGCTGTACCTCAGCGGCGGGACCGTCAAGGACCACGTCAGCGCCATCCTGGCCAAGCTCAACGTGACCAGCCGGGTACAGGCCGCACTGGTGGCCGAGCGCGCCGGGCTGCTCCAGCAGAAAGAACAGCAGTGATCCGGGTACCGCTGCGGATCGTCGTGCTCGACGCCGGGCTGGTCGTGGTCGCCGCCGTCGACATCCTGGTGATGGCGGAGGACCCGCGCGCCTTCACCCTCGCCGCGGTCGGCGCGCTGGCCGTCGCGGTGCGCCGGTACCTGCCGTACGTCGCGTTCGCGCTCACGCTGCCCACGCTGGTCTTCTCGGCCGCCATGGTGGCGGCGCTGATCACCCTGTTCACCGTGGCCGCGCACACCCGCCGCCGCCCGGTGCTGCTCGGCTGCATCCTGCTCTTCGGCGCCGCGTACACGCTGCCCTGGCCGCCACCGGGGATGAGCTTCAACTCGCCCGGCGAGATCCTGGTCAGCCTCGTCTACACCACCGGCACCGCCGCCGCGCCGGTGTTCCTCGGCCAGCTCGTGCGGACCCGGCGCGAGCTGTCCCAGCGGCTGCGGGAAATCGGCGACGCCCGCCACTACGAGCGCCTGCTCACCGCGCAGACGGTGCTGGCGACCGAGCGGGCCCAGCTCGCCCGGGAGATGCACGACGTGGTCTCGCACCAGGTCAGCCTGATCGCGGTACGGGCCGGCGCTCTGCAGGTCAGTGCGGCCAGCCCGCAGACCCGGGACGCCGCGTCGACGATCCGGGAACTGAGCGTGAAGACCCTCGAAGAGCTGCGACACATGGTGACCGTGCTGCGCGCCTCCGGTAGCCCGCGCACCGAACTGACCCCGCAGCCCACCCTCGCCCAGCTGGAACAGTTGGTGGCCAACAGCGGCATCGACGCGAAACTCACCGCGTACCCGCCGCCCGACGTGCCACCCCCGGTGCAGCGGACCATCTACCGCACCGTGCAGGAGGCCCTTACGAATGTGCGCAAACACGCACCCGGCGCCAGCGCCACGGTCGAGATCGACCACGACGGCCGCGCGATCTCGGTGGTGGTGACCAACACCGCGCCGACCCGGCCCACCCTCCCCCTGCCCAGCGCCCGGCACGGCCTGGTCGGTCTGCGCGAACGGGCCGACATCCTGGGCGGGACCATCGCGTACGGGCCCACCGCGGACGCGGGGTACCAGCTGCGGGTGAGGCTGCCCTGGACGTGACCCGCCACCGTGGCCTGGCCCAGCCGGGTGCGCGTCTGCTACGAATCACCAGTGTGATCCGAGTACCGCGCGCGATACCCCGACCGCTGGCCGAGGCCGGCCTGGTGGTCCTCTGCCTGCTCGACATGTGGTTCCAGGCCGGCAACGACGACCGGCTCGGCCTGGCCTTCGGCACCGTCGGCGCCGTGGCGCTGCTGCTGCGACGCCGGTGGCCGCGCACCGTGTTCCTGGTGACCCTGCCGGCGGTGCTGTTCGCCTGGGCGGTCTACGCGGCCCTGATCGCGCTGTTCACCCTCGCCACCCGGACCCACAACCGGGTCCTGCTGGGCGCCTGCGCGGCCGCGTTCGCCACCTGTTACATGGTGCCCTGGCCGATGCAGAAGCTGGACACGCTCTCCGACGCGTCCAACCTGGTGATGCTCGGCTACGGGCTGGCCACCGCCGCCGCCCCGGTCTTCCTGGGCCAGCTCGTCCAGGTACGTGCGGATCTGGCCGCCCGGCTCAAGGAGATCACCGAGGCGCGCGAGCACGAGCGGCTGCTCACCGCGCAGAGCGTGCTGGCCAAGGAGCGGGCGCAGCTGGCCCGCGAGATGCACGACGTCGTCTCGCACCAGGTGAGCCTGATCGCGGTACGCGCCGGGGCGTTGCAGGTCAGCACGGGCGACCCGGACGCCAAGGAGGCGGCCACCACGATCCGGCGGCTGAGCGTGCAGACCCTGGACGAGCTGCGGTACATGGTCAGCGTGCTGCGCGCCTCCGGCAGCCTGCCCACCGAACTCACGCCGCAGCCCACGCTCGCCCAGCTGCCCGACCTCGTCGCCGGCAGCGCCATCGAGGCACAGCTCGCCCTGCACCTGCCCACCGGTGCCGACCTCCCGCCACCGGTACAGCGGGCCATTTACCGCACCGTCCAGGAGGGACTCACCAACGTCCGCAAGCACGCCCCCGGCTCCACCGCCACCGTCGAGATCCGCCAGGACGCCGCCCAGGTGCGCACCACGGTCACGAACACCGCACCGACCCGGCCCGTGGTACCGCTGCCCAGCGGCCAGCACGGTCTGGCCGGACTGCGCCAGCGGGCCGAACTGCTGGGCGGCACGCTCCAGGCCAGCGCGGTGACCGGCGACGGTTTCCGGCTGAGCCTGGACCTGCCGGTCGAGGGCCGCGGCGAGGACGGCTAGACCGCGACGCCGTCACGGACGAACACCTCGCGGTGGTAGTAGTTCGCCCGGCCGCTGCCGTCGAGGAATTCGGTGAAGAACGCCACCACCAGGAGCCCGAGGTTGATCCGCGCCTGCACCAGCACGCGCTGGAAACCGTGGTCGAAGCTGGCCGCGAAGGCGGGACCGCTGTCGGTCGCGGAGACGTCCGCGTAGTGCCGCGTGCGGAGCTCGTCCATGACGGGTTCGGCCAGGGCCCGGCCGCCACCGGTGACGGTCAGGTCGGCGTGTACGGCCGCCGGTACCGCGCCCCAGTCGATGGGGCCGTCCGGCCCGGCGGCGACCACCCGGACCCACAACCCTCCATCGTGGACGGTGCAGCTCACCTCCGCGATGCCGCGGGTGTCCCGGTCCGCGTTGCGCCACCGGTGCAGCAGCGGCTCCGGATCCGCCGGGGCGGCCAGCATCGGCAGCCGGTCGTCGCCGCGCGCGTACGCCGGGCTCGTCACGGCCACTCACCCACCTGGCTGTAGAACTCGCGGGACAGGTAGTTCGCGCGGCCGCTGCCGTCGAGGAAGGTGGTGAACGCGGCGAGGATGGTCAGGCCGAGGTTCAGGTTGGCCTGGATGGCGGTACGCGCGTGGCCGAGCTCGAACGTCGCGGTGTACCCGGCGACCACGCTGGAGAACGGGCCGTCGGCGTACACGGCGGTCACCGGCGCCTCGCCCCACTCGTGCGGTCCGTCCAGCGGATCCGCCGCCCATACCCGCATCCACGGCGTCCGGCCGCGTACCACCAGCTCCACCTTGGTGATACCCATGGTCCGGTGGTTGGTGTTCCACCAGGTGCCGAGGATCGGCACGAGGTCGAGCGGGGCCGGCGGGTGCGGGTCCGGCTCGCTGCCGGCACGGTAGTCCATCGCGCGCGTACATCGCATGGGTATGGCGGTCATTGGTCGCTCCCGTGGTCCGCGTCGTCTGCGCCAGCGTAGGCGCGGCGGCGGCCGGGCGGCAGCTGTCATAAACCCCGGGGGATCCGCTCAGGCGTCAGGTACCGGGGCTCACTCACGGCTGTCCGGCGGGCTCGTGCGGTGCTAGGAACACTCCATAGACATGCGCACCCGTCCGCGAAGCCCCGTCGCCGGTTCGGCGGCGGTCGTCGCCGTGGCCACCGATCCCGCCGACCTGACCCGCGAGGCGCTGTCCCGGCTCCCCGGGTGCGTCACCGATCTGGAGGTCCGTGCGGACACTACCGGCGACCCCGACCCGGCGGCAATCCGGCGCTGGTTCTCCGGCCGCCTCGTCTACACGCTCCGGGGCGGGTACACCAACCGGGGTATCCGCCTGCGTGACGCGGCCCGGCGGGGGTACGACCTGGTGGATCTGGAGGCGGATCGGGACCTGGTGGACGCGACGCTGGCCGCCATCCCGGCGCAGCGCCGGCGGGTGTCCTGGTGCGGCGCCGCGACCAGCCTGCCCGAGCTGCGGGAGCGGTTCGCCGCGATGGCGCGTACCCCGGCCGCCCTGTACCTGCTCGCGCCGCGCGCCGACGCCCCCGCCACGGCCCTGGCACCGCTGCGCCTGCTGACTGCGCTGCAGCGCACCGACGTCACCGCGTACGCCTCCGGCCCGGCCGGCGCCTGGACCCGGCTGCTGGCACCGTTCCTCGGCGCCCCGGTGGTGTCCGGGCACGTGTCCGCGCCCGCGGCCGGTGGCCTGCCGTCGGTGCACGCGCTCGTGCGCGACTACGGGTTCCCCGCGCTGCCACCGCTGCGCGGGCTGTACGGGATCGTCGCGCGCTCGCTGCACACGCCGCTGTTCCCCCGCCTGGCGAACGCGGCCCTGCGCGAACTCGGGCTGCCCGACCTGTTGCTGCCGTTCCCGATCCCGGATGTCGACACGTTCCTGGACGGCTTCTGGCCGGAGCTGGGCGCGGGCGGGACCGACGCGCTCGGGTTCCCGCTGCGCGGGCTGACGGTCGCCGCCCCGTACAAGGACGCGGCGCTCCTCGCGGCCGATCTGGCCAGCCTGCCGGCGAGCCGGGTACGCGCCGCCAACCTGCTGCTGCGGCGCGGCGACCGGTGGCGGGCCGAGACCACCGACGGTACGGCGGCCGTGGGCGCGTTGCTGACCGTGGCCGGCGGGCGCCGTACGCTCGCCCGCACACCCGTGGCCGTGGTCGGCTGCGGCGGTACCGGACGGTCCGTGGCGCTCGCGCTGCGTGCCGCCGGAGCGCGGGTCACCCTGGTCAACCGGGGCGAGGGGCGCGGCCGGTACGCGGCCCGCCTGCTCGGACTGGACCACGTCGCGCTGCACCGGTTCGCGCCGCAGCGGTACCCGGTCGTGGTGCACGCCACGCCGGTACACGAGGAGCTGCCGTTCAACGTCGAGGCGCTGCCGCAGCACGCGACCGTGGTGGACTTCGTCTGCGCCGCCGAGCCGACCGCGCTGGCCAACGCCGCCCGGGCGCGCGGTCTGACCATTGTGGACGGTCGGGAGATCCTGGCGCGCGAGCTGGGGGCGCAGTTCCGGTTGCTGACCGGCCACCCGCTGCCACCCGTCGGGCAGCTCACCGGGCGCGCGCCGGTGAGCCCGCGGTGAGCCAGCGTCCCGCGTTGAGGTAGCGTCCCGCGTTGAGGTAGCGTCCCGCGGTGAGCCAACGTCAGGCGTTGAGGTAGCGTCCCGCCGTGAGCCAGCGTCAGGGCTTGTAGAACGACAGGTCGTGGGCCAGGCCCAGCGCGCCGCGGCCGATCGTGGCGAGGATGTGGTCGTCGTTGTCGTGCCGCACGTAGAACGACAGGTCCCGCAGGATCCGCTCCACCGGGCTCGGCCGGACCAGGCTGCGCGCGCCGCACGCGCGGATACAGTTGTCCACTGTGGACAGTGCGAGGTGCTCGATGAGGTGGCGGGCCCGGCTGCCGGCCACCCCGGCCTCGGCCACGGACCCGACGTCCCAGAGCCGGGCCACGTGCGCCAGCCACAGGTGACCGGTCTCCACGGACACCGCCGCGGTGCCGATACGCTGCTGCACGTACGGGTCGGCGCCCCGGGACTGGTGCCGCACGTAGTCGCGGGCGTACCCGTACGCCGCCTCGGCCGCACCGAGGAAGCTGGCGGCGTAGTGCGGCACGAACGCGGTCTGCCAACCCTCGCGCAGGTAGGCCCCGGGCTGCCCGATCCGGCAGCTGTCCGGGACAGGAGTGTCGTCGAAGCGGACCACGTGGCTCGCCGTGGCGCGCATCCCGACCGGCTGCCACCAGGACGTGTCCACCGAGATGGACGGGTGCGACAGCCGGCAGGCCAGCATCAGCAGGCTGCCGTCCGCGCCCTCCAGGTGCCGGGCACCCCCCGGACCGGCCGGGTTGACCAGCAGGATCGCCCAGTCCGCCCCGGTCGCGCTGGTGGCGAACGCCTTGCTCCCGCTGACCACCCAGCCGTCCCCGCTGCGCCGTACCGTGGTGCCGAAGCGCTGCGCCTCGCCGGGCTTGCGGGCCTGCGGCTCCCCGCTCCACGCGACCCACTTCTCGCCCCGCCCCACCACGCCCTCGAACCACTCGGCCCGCTGCGCCTCGCTGCCCAGCGCGTCGATCAGCATGAGCGCGTTGACGTGCCCCTCCCAGCACCGGGCCAGCGACAGGTCGGTACCGGCCAGGGCCGCGGTGAGCTGCCACAGCGGGAGCGTGTCCCGGCACAGCGGGCCCAGCCCGAGGCCGCCGTACCGCACCGGTACCGTGGGCGCGTTGAGGCCGGCGGCGAACAGGTCGTCGAAGTCGGCGACCGGGAACTCGGCCGCGTCGTCGTACCCGGCCGCCCGCCCCGCGAACCGGTCCCGGGCCAGCTCGGTGACCCGGGCCACGAGCGGGTTTTCGGTCGTCACTGTCAACTTCCACTCTCCCCGACGAAGTACGGCTGGAGCAGCCCGAGCGAGTACGCCGCCGTGAGCGCCTCGGCGCGGTTGCGCACACCGAGCTTGCGGAACAGGTGGCTCTGCGTGTTCTCCACGGTCTTCACCGCGATGCCCAGCAGGCGCGCGGTCTGGCGGAGCGTGTGGCTGCGCCCGATGGACCGGAGGATGTCGAGTTCGCGCGCGGTGAGCCGGGGCCGCAGCGGCTCGTCCGTGGCGCTCGGCGGCACCAGCGGCGGGTACTCCTCGTCGATCACCCGGTACCCGGACGCCACCAGCGCGACCATCGGCACGAGGTGCTCCTCGATCCGCTCGACCGGCAGCACCGCGGCGGCACCACCGGTGAAGGCGGCCAGCGCGACACCGTAGTCCCCCGGTCCACTGTGTACCAGCAGCGACCGGTGCCCGGACCGCTGCCCGGCCCGCCAGTGCTCGGGCGCCGGGTCGACCAGTACCCGCACGACCGGACCGCGGTGCCGGTCCAGCCCGTCCAGCGGATCCGGCCGGCCCGGCACCGGGTCGCGCAGCACGGGGTACCGGTGCTCGACCAGCGTGGTCAACACCCGGTCGAGCAGCGCCGGGCCTTCACCGGCGACGACCACCAGTACCGGGTGCCGGTCCGGTGGCGGGGTGGGTGGGCTTCCGATGGCCGGGCGGATGGCGGCCTGCCCGGCGATGACGCCGTACGCGAGTGCCTGCGCGACCGCCTGTACCCCGGTGGTCGCGTTGAGCTTCGCGTACACCCGGCGCCGGTGGTACTCGACCGTGCCGACGCTGATACCGAGCCGCTCCGCGATCTCGCCGGTGTTGTGTCCGGCCGCGAGCAGGAGCAGGATCTCCCGCTGCCGGTCGCTGAGGCCCTGCCCCGGCGTGGCCGGGCGCGGCAGCGCGGCGGCCAGCCGCTGCACCACCGAGGCCAGCGCCGCGAAGCCGTGTGCCTGCGGCACCAGCGCGTCGACCGTCCGGCGCGCCGCGGCCAGGTCCCCGGACGCCGCCCGCCCGCACATGAGCACCAGGCACAGGTCCGGGTCCCGCTCGCGCAGGTCCCGGCAGACCGCCAGCGCCGGCGCGAGGTCCCCGTCCGCGTCCAGCAGCACCATGCCCGGGCGCTGTACCCCGTGCAGGGCAAGCACGTCGGCGTGGTGCGCCACCCGGCCGACGACGCGTACGGACGGCAGAGTGTCCAGGTAGGAGCCCAGGATCTCGCGGCGCAGCCGGTCGCCGGACTGCACGCCGACGCGCGCCGGAGCCTGTGCTCTCGGGTGCTCGCTCACCCCAGCTCGCAGCGGCTCATGCGCATACGACAATGTTGTCCGGTGGGCCGGGCCCGAACCATCCGGCGGCGGTCCGCTCAACCCCCGCCAACCGGCGGTAGCCAGCCCCGCCGGGTGGCGGCGACGACCTCGCTTGTGGACAGTCGCGACCGTGTGCTGCCAGACCCCCTTCAGGGGGTACAGAAGGACACGCTCGGGCCCGGGGATGCGGTACGGTTCCGGGCATGACGAGCCGCGCTCTGGTCCTCGGCGGGGGTGGCGTGACCGGCGTCGCCTGGGAGATCGGCATGCTGGCCGGGCTGGTCGCGGCCGGCGTCCACCTGGACGGCGCCGACCTCATCGTCGGCACCTCCGCCGGCTCCGTGGTCGGCGCGCTGGTGGCCAGCGGCCGCGACCCCGAGGCCATGTACGCCAGCCAGCTCGCCCCGCCGACCGGGGAGATCCCCGCCCGGCTGGGCCTGGTGACGCTGCTGCGGTGGGCCTGGGCCGCGGTCGGCCGGCGCGACGGGCAGCGGGTACGGGCGCGGATCGGGGCGATGGCGCTGGCCGCGCGGACCGTACCGGAGGCCGAGCGGCGGGCCGCCATCGAGAGCCGCCTGGCACTGCGGGACTGGCCGGAGCGCCGGCTGCTCATCACCGCGGTCGACGCGCAGACCGGCCAGTTCGTCGTGTTCGAGCGCGATCCGGGCGTGGACCTGGTGGAGGCGGTCGGCGCCAGCTGCGCGGTACCGTGCGTGTGGCCGCCGGTCACCATCGGCGGGCGGCGGTACATCGACGGCGGCATGCGGTCACCCGTCAACGCCGACCTCGCCGCCGGGTACGACCGGGTGGTGATCCTCGCGCCGCTGACCGCCGGTATCGGCCCGGAACCCGGTACCCGCAAACAGATCGCGGGCCTGAAGGCCCCGGTGGTCCTGGTCACGCCGGACCAGGCGGCCAAGCGCGCCATCGGCCGCAACGTGCTGGATCCCGGCC